>DASTBN010000562.1:0-4174 GCA_035712045.1 Pseudonocardiaceae bacterium | reverse complement strand
GCCTACGCGGGTGAGCGCTCGGATTACGTCACGATCGGCGCGGCCCCGACCACCCTCCGGCTGCCCGGCACGGCGGCTAGCCCGACCCCGCGCCCCACGCCGGTGGCGACGCTGCGGCCGCCGACTCGCTCCTCGGTGGCGCCCAAACCGGCGATCAGCACAGCCTCGGCCGCCAAGGTACTGACGACCGCGCAGGCGTTGGAGAGCGCACCGGAGGAGGTAGCGATGCCGGGCCCGGCGAAGCCGGGACTGAAGGTGGCGGACCTCCCCGGTCTGACGCGCTGAGCCGGTGATGGATGTGACGCTGGTAAGCGAAGGCACCTACCCGCACAGCTTCGGTGGCGTCAGCGTGTGGTGCGACCAGCTCGTGCGGGGCCTGCCGGACTACCGCTTCCACCTGGTCTCGCTGGTCGGCGGCGGCTCGGAGCAACCCGCGTGGCAACTGCCCGGCAACATCGCCTCGCTCACCAGCATCGCCCTGTGGGGGGCGTCGCCGGGCCGGGGCAGGCCACGGCGAGGAGCCTGGCCGCGGTTCGAGCCGCTGCTGTGGGAGCTGATGGACTGCTTGCTCACAGTCCACCTGGACGGTGCCGCGCGGCGCTTCGGCGAGGTCATGCGCGGGCTGTTCGACTTCGCGCAGCGGCAGAACCTGTCTGATGCCCTGCGCTGCGAGCGATCCATCAGGCTGGTGAGCTCGGCGTGGCCGCGACTGCGCCGCGAGGCGGCGGGACCCGTGCCGAGCATGCTGGATGTGACCGTCGCGCTGCAGCTGCTGGAGCATTCGCTGCGGCCGCTGTCGTATTGCCCGGCGCGCGCGCAGGTGGTGCACTGCGTAACCAACGGGCTGGCCGTGCTGCCCGCGCTGGCCGCGAAATGGACCCACGGCACCCCGATCCTGCTCACCGAGCATGGGATCTATCTGCGGGAGCGCTACCTCGGCTACCGCCGCAGCCCGTACCGGTGGCCGGTTAAGGTACTGCACCTGGCGTTCCTGCGCCTGTTGTGCGCCCTCGCCTACACCGAGTCGGCGACGATCGCGGCGGGCAATGTCTACAACCGCCAGTGGGAGCAGCACCTGGGGGCGGACCCGGGGATCATCCGGACCGTCTACAACGGGGTCGACCCAGCTGAGTTCCCCGCCATCGGGGGGGAACCCGACATCCCCACGGTCAGCTGGGCCGGCCGGATCGACCCGATCAAGGATCTGGAGACGCTGCTGCGGGCGTTCTCCATGATTCACCGGGACCTTCCGGAGGCCCGGCTGCGGATCTTCGGGGGTACCCCGAAAGGCGGGGAGGGTTATCTGGAGCGATGCCGCCGGCTGGCCGCCGAGCTCGGCATCGGCGCGGCGGTCAGCTTCGAGGGCCGGGTCGAGCGGATCCGGGATGCGTACGCCGCCGGCCACGTGGTCATGCTCTCCAGCATCTCCGAGGGCTTCCCTTACACCCTGATCGAGGCGATGACCTGCGGGAAGGCCTGCGTGGCCACCGAGGTGGGCGGAGTGTCCGAGGCACTGGGCGACACCGGCCTGGTGGTCGCCCCCCGCGATCCAGCGGCGATGGCCCAGGCGTGCCTGACCTTGCTGCGTGACCCGGCGCTGCGCCAGCGGCTCGGCGCCGCGGCTCGCTCCCGGGCGCTGGAATCGTTCACCGTGGACCGGGCCATCGGCACCTTCGGTGAGATTTACACCGGGCTGGCCAGCGGACGGCCGCTGCTCGCGGGACCCGCACGGTGACGGTTCGCGATGTGCGGCTCGCCCGATCCCACTCCGGGCCCCGGCTCGCTGACGGGCCCAGGGTCGCTGACGGGCCAGGGCTCGCTGACGGGCAGAGCGCCGGGGCCGAGGACCGGTTCCGGGTCGCTGACGCGGTGGATGAGCTGTGCCAGCAGATGACAGATCTGTGTGCTTCGGCCGTGGACTCCCTGGAGATCGCCGCCACGCTGGAGGCGGAGGTGGGTCTGACCAGCAAGACGGTCCGGGCCCGTTACGGGTTCACCGATGTGTTCAGCCTGGCCGAGGAAATGCACCGGCGGACGATCCTGCGCCCGGCCGAGCCCGAGCCAGGGCCGGACCCGTGGCGGGCGTCACCCGCCCTGCATGTGGCGCACGGGCTGCTCTACGCGCTGCCAGCGGTGTCCTACGCGGCGGCGGCTCCGTCGCTGGCCGGTGCCAACGTGCCAGTTGTACTCGCGGCGGGGGTGCTGATCTCGTGGGCGCTGAGCCAGGGCATGGCCTACCTGGGGTACGCGCGGCTGAGCCGGGCCGATCCGGGTGGCGCTGCGCGGCTGCTGCGCTGCGCGTTAGCCGCCTCGGTCCTGGTGCTGCTGGCCGGGCTGGGGGCCACCGCGCTGGTGTCGCCGATGGCGGCACCGGTGTTCCTGGTCGCCGCCGCGCAGGGCGTCTATCTGCTCGGCGCGACAGTGCTGCTGGTCATGCGGGCGCGGTGGTGGCTGTTGTGCGCGCTTGCCCCCGGGATGGTGCTCGGCGCGGCCTATGTGCTCGCCGGAGCGCCCGCCACCCTGGCGGGGCTGGGATGGCTGCCGCTGGCGGTGTGCGCGCTGACGGCCGGCGTGCTCGCCGTGGTCCGGACCGCCCGCGCCGGATCCAGCACCGGGCCGATCGTGGCGGGGAGCGAGCTGCGGGGGGCCCTGCCGCACGCGCTGTTCGGGTTGCTCGCCGCGAGCTTGCTGGTCTTTCCCGTGGTGGGGGGCGGTGTCGGCCACGCGCCGATGGTGCCGGTGGCGGCGCTGCTGAGCCTGCCGCTGTCGCTGAGCATGGGCGCCGCCGAGTGGTGCCTGTACTGGTATCGCCGCCGGGTGCATCGGCTGCTGGAAAGCAGTGACACGGTGGAGCGCTTCGCCTCGCGCGCCAGGCGGGCGCTGCTGGGCGCGGCGGCCCGCTACCTCGCCGGGGTCACGCTGCTGATCGCCGCGACACTGCCAGTGGCCGCTGCGACGCTGATCAGCCTGGATGACGCGGTGCTGTGGGCCTGCGCGTCCTATATCGCGCTGGGCTGCGCGCTGTTCGTGGCGTTGCTGCTGCAGACCGCGCTCACCGGGGCCTTCACGCTGATGGCCTGCGCGGCCGCGCTCGGTGTCGAGGTCGTCCTCGTGCTGGACCCACCGCTGGGGTGGGGGTGGGGCGTGATCTCCGCTCAGTTACTCGCCTGCTCAGTTCTGTTCATCGGGCTGCTGGCACGGGGCCAGCGGCTGCTGAGCCAGGTGGTGGCACATACCTGATCGTGCTGATGGGCGGGGAAGCTCGCCCGGAAGGGAACAAACATGACAAATGTGGTCGCGGTCACCGGGGCTGACGGCTTCATCGGCTCCCATCTGGTGGAGCTGCTGGTGGCGCGCGGCCACCGGGTCCGCGCGATGGTCCTGTACAACTCCGTCGGCTCGTGGGGCTGGCTGGACTCACTCGAGCACGAGGTGCTCGACCAGGTTGACGTCGTGCCGGGTGATGTGCGTGATCCGAGCTCGGTGCGCCACCTCGTAGAGGGTGCCGAAGTGGTCTATCACCTGGCCGCGCTCATCGCGATCCCCTACTCCTACCAGGCACCGCGCTCTTATGTGGACACCAATGTGCTCGGGACGCTCAACGTGCTGGAGGCGGCCAGGTACTGCGGCACACCCCGGATCGTGCACACCTCCACCAGCGAGGTCTACGGGACCGCGCGGATCGTGCCGATCAGTGAGGCACACCCGATACAGGCCCAATCTCCCTACGCCGCGTCCAAGGTCGCCGCAGACAAGCTGGTGGAGTCCTACCACCTCAGCTTCGGGGTGCCTGCGGTGACGCTGTGCCCGTTCAACACCTTCGGGCCGCGGCAATCGGCCCGCGCGGTGATCCCCACCATCATCAGCCAGCTCGCCGCGGGAATCCGCCAGCTCAAGCTCGGCGCGCTGAACCCCATCCGGGACTTCCTGTTCGTCGGCGACACCGTCGCCGCGTTCCACGCCGTCGCCAGCGCCCCCGCGTCAGCCGTGCTGGGTGAGGTTTTCAACGCCGGCACCGGGGTCGAGGTGTCGATCGGCCGCCTCGCCGAGGATCTCGCGCGGGCGATGGGCGTGGACGCCGAGATCATCCAGGATCCGCAGCGGATACGCCCCAAAGACTCCGAAGTGCTGCGGCTCGTGGCCGACTCGGCCAAGCTGCGCGAGCGCACCGGGT
>DASTBN010000561.1:0-3229 GCA_035712045.1 Pseudonocardiaceae bacterium | reverse complement strand
GCTCGCCGTCATCCGCCCTGCGGACCGGCACGCCGACATCCGTGGCGGCGGCCACGGCCTCAACGTCGGGGAATACCTCCAGCAAGAGGTCGATGTCGTGCACCCCGTATCCTTGAAGCCGTCCTCCCCCGAGCCGGGAGTCGTGTACCCAGGTGTAGGGACGCGAGTCAGGATCAGCGTGGTCGGACTGGACCAGCGAGATCGACGCCATTCGCGGGCGTCCCGCGACCTCGCGTGCACGCTCGATGACCCGCTGGCGGGTCTGTTTCATCCGCAGCTCGTAGTCGACCAGGCCGACCACGCCGGCCGACCGGATGGCCGCCACGATGCGGCGAGCACCCTCAAGGTTGTCGGCCAGGGGCTTCTCGCACATGACATGCAGGCCCCGCTCGGCGGCGGCAACAGCGAACGGGACGTGCGTCGCCACGGGAGTGGCGACGTGCACCGCCTCTAGCCCGGGCACCGACAGCAGCTCGTCGAAATCGGCGGTACCAAGTCCCACTCCGGCCGCCCCGGCCAGCTCCCGGGCCCGCTCCGGCCGCCGCGACCACACGGCCACGGGCTCGAACTCCGTCAACTCGGTGTAGACGGGCAGGGCTACCTTCCTCCCGTAGCCACCGCCGGCAATAGCGATCTTGATTGGTTTCTCCATGACGGGCCCCTCCGATTGAGGAACCTACCGCAGATCTCAACCTGCTGGCCCACCTTGTCCAGCCCGCCTCCACGCTGGTTTCCCTAACGAGCCGAATAAAGATCCGCACGCCATCACCTGTACACCCAACATCAACGCTGCCATGTCGCTCCCTCGGTCCATTCGATGCTTGGTCTTGCCGGTCTACTCGCAATTCACTTAATGGCGAGGCCAACATCGCTTCGCCACCCTGCCGGGGAGTTGAGCAATCGCTGAGCTGGCGGCGGAAGCGACGATCATCTGTGCGCTGTTCGGCGTGATGACCAGGGCGCCATACGCCTCGCGGTCCAGGACTGCGGCCCGGGGCTGGTCCCCGCTGGCCACGATGGTCACCCCGAAGGTACCTCGCCGCGCCGCATTCAGCGGCGGATGAGCGGGTCGATGCGAACACCTGTGGCAGAACAGGCGTGCTCTGCGCGGCCTGCTCCGGACAGACCTCCTAACCCCGGAGCCGCGTGATCTCTCAGCTCGAACTGGCACGTTAACGTCCCCTCTACCGGGGACCAACGAACGGGTGGTGTTAGGGCTGAGTCGGTCCGACGATGGGTAACCCATGGTCGCCGGTCGCCTGGTGACCAGGCCATCCTCGACAGGGATCCGATGAAGATCGACAGGGAAGGGAACAGTAATTCCAATGACATCAGCGGATAAAATTAGGAGTTCGGTCGATGAGGCCATCGACAAGGCCGAGCCGCTCGTCGATAAAATTCTCGAGAAGGCTGAGTCGCTCACTCAGGAGGCCAGCGATAGGGCCGACGTGCTTGTCGAGAAAGTCAAAGAGAAAGCGGAGCCGCTCCTTGAGAAAGTTAAGGAGAAGACTGAGCCGCTTTTTGAGAGGGGCGGGGATGGTTCTGGCAAGGACAGTGCATCCTGAGTGGTCCGTCCCACTCTCAAGAGTGGTGTCATAGCAGTCGCGGGAAAACGCGTTCCGCTTCCCGCGCAGCGAGGCCTACACCCGGAGCCTTATGCAGAAGTCTCGCTGGCAGAGTCGCCTGCGGCTGGGCGACCGGGCAGGGTGCGCGGGCGCCCTGGAGTTCCCAAACTCGACAGGAGAGCGCTTCATGGACTGCGCTGCGACACTCAAACGAATCTACGCCCGGGTTGCGCTCGCTAGTGCTACGGCTGGCGTCGGAGAACTCAACCTGGGGATACCGCCGGATCCACGGCGAACTCGTCGGCCTGGGCTACCAGTTTGAGCCCAGCACGGTGGCCGGTCCTGAAACGAGCCGGCATCGACCCCGCCCCTCGCCGCGACGGGCCGAGCTGGCGGGGATTCCCACACGCCAAGCACACGGCATTCTCGCCACGGACTTCTTCCGCGCCGGCACGCTGCTGCTTCACCGGCTCTATGTTCTGTTCGTAGTCGAACATGCCACCCGCCGTGTGCACCTGCTGGGCATCACCGCGAACCCGACCGGAGCCTGGTCGCCCAGCAGGCACGCAACCCGCTGATGGACCCGGCGACCGCACGGCTCAGTTCAACTTCTTGATCCGGGATCGCGACACCAAGCTCACCTCCATATTCGATGCCGCGTTCGCCAGCGAAGCCATCCGCATCCCGCGCACACCGGTACGCGCGCCCCGAGCGAACGCGATCACCGAACGATGGATCGGCACCGTCCGCCGCGAGCTGCTGGACCGGATGCCAATCCTCAACCGGCGCCAGCTTGAGACTGTGCTAGCCGAGTACATGACGCACTTCAACACCCACCGGCCTCACCGAACACTGAACCAGGCAGCGCCGCGCCAGCCACTCCCACCCCTGCGTCACCTTCCCAGCTTCGCGTCCAACGCCGCGATCGGCTCAGGGGACTGATCCATGAATACTCCCAGGCCGCATGACGTGGATGACCAATTCGGCACCCACAACGGCCAAAGCGATGATCACGATCAGGATCGTCCTCCCGGCGCCCCGGAGGAAACCCCGAGCCTCGAGTTCGGCGGCGAGAAGACCAGCTTGAGTCGTTACCAGCAGCATGGTTGCTCTGGTAGAGCCCTCGCCGGGCTGCGGCTGCGCGGAACTGTTCGTGCCGGGGAACCATCACTCATCGGCGATGCGGCCCCGGGCATCAGATCACGCACCAGGCGAGAGGCCCCGGGGTGGTGCTTTCCTGACTCCGCCATCATCGCGGCTCGCGCGAGCGAGTCACTGGCCGGGAAGACAGCGCGGGGTCCAGCGCGACTCGCGCTGCCCGAATCGAGGATCGTCACGACGGCGGTGTTATCCAGCGCACCGGGGCATGCGGGTGACGAGCCGGTCCCGGCGCCCTCGACGCGGGATGGACACGTACGCGCCGCTTCCGGTGACTGCGGGTTCGTGACCCGTCTCTTCGGGTGGTCGCGCCCGCCGCGGCACCTTGCCGATACTCTCTATCACAGGCCCGGAACGACAGCGCACCCGGCCGTCACGAATCGTCTCACAACAGAAAGGCGCACACTTATGACAACCGGAGACAAGATCGACAGCAAGGCTGACGTGATCAAAGGGAAAGTCAAGGAAACCGCGGGCCGGGCCATCGACGACCCGGAACTGGAAGC
>DASTBN010000560.1:0-3400 GCA_035712045.1 Pseudonocardiaceae bacterium | reverse complement strand
CCACGACATCACCAAGTTCGGCCGGCAACGGCAGACCACATTCCCCCGGACCGGGCGTGACGTGGTGATCGAGGAGGGCGTCTGGGTGGCCAGCCACGCGACGGTCCTCGGTCCGGTGCGCATCGGCAAGCACGCGGTGGTCGCCGCCGGTTCCCTGGTGCTGGAGGACGTCGAGCCTTACGCCGTCGTCGCCGGCCGCCCCGCGAAGGTGATCAAGAAGATCGATCCGCAGTGAAGGTCGAGCTCGGCGCGGGCGAGAAACCGCACCCCGATTACGACGTCCACGTCGACATTCTCCCGCTGCCCGACATCGAGGTGATCAGCTGGATCGACGCGCTGCCCTTCGCCACCGCCTCGGTCGGCGCGCTGCGCGCCAACCACGTGCTGGAGCACCAGAGCTACGAGCTGGTCGAGCCGACCCTGCGCGAGTGGGCCCGGGTGATGCGCCCGGGCGCGCGACTCGACATCGGGGTGCCGGACGCCCGGTTCATCGCCGAGCAGTGGGTGCGCGGGGAGATCGGCACCGCCGAGGCGAACTACTGGATCCTCGGCGGCCATTCCGACCGGGCCGCGCACCAGGGCGTCGACGCCCGCGGTATCCCCCGCTGGATTTGGAACGCCCACCACACGATGTTCGACGCCGAGTCTCTGCGCGCCCTGGTGTCGAGCTGCGGGTTCACCAACCTGGACATCGTCACCTACGACATCCGCAACCTGCGCTGCTACGCGACGCGCACGCCCAGCTGAGGTGGCCTCAGCACAGGGCCAGGTCCAGTCCCGGGTCGATGCGGTGCAGGTCGCCCGGGTCGCTGGTCACCACCACGCCATCGACGCGACGGGCCAGCACTGCCACGGATGCATCCGCGATGCCGGAGGTCCCGGTGGCACCGCACACCTGCCCGACCGCCCGTGCCTCGTCGCCATCCAGCGGGACAATGCTGACCGGCTCGGCGGCGAGAATCCGCACCAGCCGCACCTGGCGGGCCGGGTTTCGCCACACCTGAGCGAGCACCGCACCGGGCACGTGCACCTGCTCAGCCAGCTCCAAGAGCCGGACCACCCGCCGGTCAGCGCGCTCAATCGCGATCAAGGCTCCAGCGTCGAGGACTACAGGCCGAGGACGCTGCGCGCCCACGCGGTCTCCTCCTCTGTCGCGGGCCCGAGTTCGGCGCGGATCTCCGCGAGCACGTCACGAAGTTTCTCCCGCCGTGCCCGGGCCATCATCGCCTCAGCCACCCACGCACTGACCGACGCCGCCCGCCCAGCCGCGACCGCCGCCTCCGCAGCGGCGACCGCCTCTTGATCGACGGTCACTGTGACCCGGGTACGCATACATTAAGCGTACTCCCGCATCACACCGTATGCACTCACGACGCCTCACCCAGGCAGGGTCACTGCCTGCCGGGCGATCTCGGCGTCGAGCGGGCTCGTGTCCTCGCCCGGCGACGGGCACGGATCCCACCATCGGAAGTCTGACACTTCGTCATTCACCACGAGCAGCGGCTCAGCTTGGAGCACGGTGCGATAAATCGCGGCATACTCTGGCCGGGTGGGCCGTCGCAGCTCGAACAGGGCGATAGCGGCGAAGCTCAGATCCGTGGTGGAGACGCCCGTTTCTTCGGCCAACTCCCGCACCGCAGCTTCCCGAGCGGTCTCGCCCGGATCAAGCATCCCGCCCGGGATCTCCCACTGCTGGCGCCATCGATCGAACCCCATCAGCACACGGCCGGCGAACGTGACCACGATCAAGGAACACTTCAGCGGAATTCCGTCGTCCAAGACCGCGAGCTCGGACTCGGCAGCGAACCGGAGGTCAACCAGCACATTGCCAAACCGATCGTGCAACGGAAGCGCGACCACGCGCTCCATTCAAGCGCACGGGGCGCCGCGCGAGGGCACGCCGATCGGGAGTGCGAGAAGCCGGTCGCCGGTTCGGCAGGCGCCGCAGCCCGCGATATTCGTTCACCCTTCCATCATGGTCATCTGACCGCACTCTCCGTGGTCATCTGGCCGCCCACCTCGTGGTCATTTCGGCCCGCTCGCGGCGCTATCCCAACTACAGACACTGAAACTGACCGATATCGATGAGCCGGTCGATCTGTCACCATTTTCCCGTACCGACCATCGGATTCGGATAGAGCTGCACAATACATCCACGGTGGGAACCGCAGGCCCGCTCGTCAAGATCCAGCGAAGCTGACAAGGACCGCAGAGCTTTTCTGAGGCCGATAGCCGCGCCCTGCGGACGTGCCACCGCTGCCGATGGCCGCTCGTTAGGGCAGCAAGGTGAAGTGCGGGACGTGTGCGGGGCGCATCGGCCGGAAGTGACAGCGATCGAGGGTCACGACATCACCGATTCTGAGCCGCTCAGCGCAGACAACCACCGAGGCGTCCACTGTTCCGAGTGGGAAGTCCCGGTAGGTGTCCACCAACTCGATCACGCGGAACCAGTCAGCCGCAGCCACCGACTCGACGCTGAACGCCCCCGAGGCGAGGTCGCCGAGAAACAGCAACTCCGCCCGGGTACCGAGGCGGGTCTGCACGAGGTAACACACTTCGGTGATGACCAACTGCGGAACGATCAGCGTCCCCTCGTAGCCAGCTAGCAGCTCCGCGCAGCGCTGGTGATGCGCGTCGTCGGCATCGATGTAGGCGTATAGCGGGCCTGCGTCGACTATGGCGGCCCGATTCACCGGGTGGCACTCAGTTCGGCGGCGATGATTTCGCCGGCCCGTTCCGCGACGTCGGACCGGCCGCTGCGCCCTCCACCGGTGGCGAGAAGCCGCCGCCTGCCAGCCTGCCGCGGGAGGTGCGCCTCGATAGCCTCACGGGCCCAGCCCGACAGGGTCATCCCGCGACGCTGGGCTTCGTCTCGCATCATGCGGTCGACGTCGTCAGAAACCTTGACGGTCGTGCGCTTCATGTATGCCAGCATACCTTTGGCATACATAAGTGTTCAGAAGTGACCGATTCTGGCCCACCCCTACGCCCCCGAGCACCACATCGTGCTCACTGGCCGGGAAATCGATCTCTTCACCGCGCTGCGTCCCGCGTGTCGCACTCAGCCTCCCCCGCCATAGCCACACCGCCTGGTACAAGGTCGCGCATGACTTCACACCCCCCGCTCGATGACACCCTGCTCGCCCGGGTCCGGGAGCTGCGCGCGGCCAACCGGTCTCCCAAAGAGATCGCTCGTGCGCTGGGGCTGCGACCCAGCGCGGTCGCACCACTGATGCGGGCGATCGCCCGGGAGGAGGCCACGAGCGCGCCCGAGGCTGCCGTGATCGGGTGCTGGGTCAGCTCGAGCTGGAGCGCCGGTCTCACCATTCAGGGCCATGAGGAGTGGCCCGCACGCCACGCGCCAGACCACGGTTGTGGCGGGCTCGCGGGGGTCGTGGTC
>DASTBN010000559.1:0-5355 GCA_035712045.1 Pseudonocardiaceae bacterium | reverse complement strand
CGGTGACCACAGGGTGTTTGGGGCAGGGGTTATCGGCCGGGCCAGGTGGGGTCCTGAGCTGGCCGGCGGCTGCTGATGTGGTGGGTGTGTGGGTCAGGCGGTCTGGATGGCCTCGAAGCGGACGGTGTAGCCCAGGGCGTTGGCCTGGCGGATGATGCGTTTCATGGCGCGTTCGGGATCGAGCTGGGTGAAGTAGTCCCCGCCCAGATCGTGGTAGTCCACATCATGGGTGAGCATGTGCCAGGCCGCGGTCAGGATCGGGTGCTCTAGCGCGACGATCGTTTTCTTTTTCCCGAGCCGGGGGACCAGGCGCTGGTAGCGGGCCCCGAGATAGGTCTTGTCCTTGGTGCGGGCGGCGGCCATCGCCGCGGTGCCCAGCGCGGCCCCGAGCCACCGGTTACCGTGCCGGGTGCGGCCGGATTTGCGTTTACCGGCGGATTCGTGGTGCCCGGGGCAGACTCCGGCCCAGGAGGCCAGATGCCCCGCAGTGGCGAAGCGGGTCATGTCGGCGCCGGTCTCGGCGATGATGACCTCCGCGGTGGCCTGGCCCGCTCCGGGAATGGTCTGGAGTCGCTCAAGCTGGCGGGCGAAAGGGCGCATCCGCTCCTCGATCCGCCTCGATAGTTCGAGGATCGCGGCGGAGATCTGGTCGATACGCTCCAGATGCAACCGGCACAAAAACGCGTGGTGCTCGGCGAAGTTCCCGGTTAACGCCTCCACCAGCTGGGGGATCTTGGGCCGCATCCGGGCCCTGGCCATCTCCGCCAGCACGTGGACATCCCGCTCACCCTCGATCAGGGCGGTGAGCATGGCCCGCCCGGAGACCCCGAGAATGTCCGTGGCCACGCAGGACAGTTTGATCCCGGCGTCTTCGAGTTCCTTCTCCAGCCGCTGGGCCTCCCGGGTCCGCTCCGCCGCCAAAGTGGCCCGGTAGCGGGTAAGATCACGCAGCTGCCGGATCGGCTCCGGGGGCACGAACGAGGCCCGCAGCAGCCCGCACTCACCCATCTGGCACAACCACGCCGCATCCGAGACATCTTCTCCGAACTAAGGATGATCTTGAGGTTTGTGGGTCGTGAGCTGGTGAGAGTCGGGAGTTAGGGGTGGTTGGGCGGGGTGGTTGGGGTGGTGATGGTGCGGCCGGCGGCGTCGGCGAAGCTGGGGATGCCGAGCTGGACGGTGTGGTTGCGCTGGGTGGTGATCTGGTCCATCTGGGCGAGCTTGGCCTCGGCTCCAGCGAGGCTGATTTTCAGGCCTTCGGCTTCGCCGAGCCAGTGCTGGGACTCGGCTTCGGCGATGCGGGCGATGAGGTTCTCGCGGATCTGGGCCAGCCGGGGCCGGGCGGTGGGGTCGGGGCGTAGCAGTGGGCAGCGCAGGCAGCTGTGTTCGTGGATGCAGGGGGTGTCGTAGGAGCGGCCGCAGTCGCCGACGGCGACTTTGCGGTGTTCGAAGTGGCCGATGAACTGTGCCCATTCGTCGTCGGTGGGGGTGCGGTATTCCTCGCTGGGGCGTAGCGCGCGGCGGCGGGCGATGAACGCCCGATGGCTGTTGATCACTTCTGTGGGGTAGACGGCTTTGTAGCCCATGGTGGTGTTGATGTCGCGGTGTCCGGCGACGAGCTGGGCGATGTGCGGGGGCATCCCATGCATGATCGCGTCGGTGAGGAACAGCCTGCGGAAGTCGTGGAAGGTGTAGCGCAGCGCGTTCCCGGCGGCGTCCTTGACGCCGAGCGCGGAGAGCGCGTGGTCGAGGTAGCTGCGTAGCGAACGCTCGGAGACCGCTCGGTTTTCCAGTCGGCGGTGCCATTGGAACAGCAGCGGCATGGGTGGGTTGTAGACGCGTTCGTTCTTGTCGTAGGAGACCACGAGTGGGACGTGGGGTTGGCCGCCGCGGATTCTGGCGATGATCGCAGACAGTGTGTCGGCGAGCTCGGGTGAGATCACCAGCAGCCGCTCGGCGTCGGTCTTGGACGGGGTGATCTGCAGCAACGGGACCAGCTCACCGGTGCCCGGCAGCCGGTATTGGATCAGGCTGTGATGCGAGAGCTCGGTCAGTTCCTCGATGCGGATGCCGGTGTGGCGCAGCACCTCGACCATGGCCCAGGTCCAGAACCCGCGGTGTTCCTCGAAGCTCAGGTCGCGCCGGGCGCCGGTCTGGGTGTCTTCGGCCCAGACCCGGCCGGTGGTCTCGGTCTTCATCACCGCCCGGCGCAACGTGGTGCCCGCCGCGGTGAACACCGCATCGGGCTGGGTGCGCTCGGCGAGGGCGAGTAGCTCGGCGGTGCGGTCGCGTTCGGCTGCCGCCCAGGAGACCAGGGCGGGTAGTACCGGCAGCCGCTCGCGGGTTCGTTGATCCATCCGGGATTTGCGTTGTGAGCGGTCCTTTTTGTGGGAGACGTCGCTGGCGCTGACCGGGCAGCGCACCGCCCACGGTCCCCACCGGGCTGGGTCGTCGTCGGCCCATTCGGCGATGTCAAGGTAGAAGGCGCGCACGGCTGAGAGCACGCTGCGTCCGTCCAGCCGCTGTGAGGTCAGCCGGACTTGATCGCCGGTGGAGGTGGTTGTGGTGCGGGTGCGGGTCATCACCCGTTGTTTCCAGGCCGCGGCGACCTCGCGGGACAGCTTGAGGGAGTCGATGCCGGGGTGGTGGGCCTCCAGGTCGGCCCAGAACAGCTTGCCGAGTAGGTAGGCCAAGCGCTGCAGCGAGGAGAAGTCCACCGAGGGCTGGCGTTCGCGCAGGTAGTCGACCAGCACGTCACGCATCGGGCGGCAGGCGAGCTGGTAACGGTCGATCAGCTGCTCACAGCCGGGCTGCCCGCGTCCGGAGAACATCTCGATCGCGGCGGGGGCGTGTGGGCCCAGGACACCGTGGGTGCGCAGTAGTTGGTAGAACAGCGGGCTGTGGGCGTGCGCCTCAGACGTGGCCCGCAAGCCGTCGCTGATCTGGAGCAGCTCGACACAGTCACCGACCGCGACCTGGGCCACCGGGCCACCCTTGGCCGCCAGGATGATCGCGATCCGGGTCAGCGCCTGCTGCCCGCTCTGCGACCCGACCCGGGCCTGGGTGCACGACTGGGTGAGCGCGGCGAACGCGGCGGTGTCGCGGGTGCGGGCCATCTCGGCGGCCAGGCCCCGGCGGGCCGGGGCGAAGCGCAGCAGCCAGTCCACGCCGGGCCGGATCACATCGGCACAGATCAGCACCAAAAGACCAGGTCCCAGGTGCGGCAACCGCATTCCAGCGGCCATCTTGGACCGGGCACGACCGGCGGCCGCGGCGGTGACCAGGTCACGCCAGTCGAGTCGCTCTTCGGCCCCGCTGGCCTGCCAACGCTGCTGCCAGCTGGCGCCGGGAAAGGTCCGCAGCCAACTCAGCACGGCCAGCACTCCCAGCCGGCGGGTCTGCTGACTGGCCGGGTTGTCCAACGCGAATGGTGTGCCCAGCACCCGGGCCAGCACCTCCGAGCGGCTGGCCTCGGTCGCCGGCCACGACGAGGGGACCGGACGCGGCGGAAACGACGCCAACAGCCGCGCACCGGTCTGCTTGACCGCCACGCCACCCATCGGCGCGCTTGTCGCCGGCGCGAGGCCGGTGGCAGGCGCGCTGGTCTGCGCCAGCGGGCCCGCGGCGGTCACGATGCACCCTCGCCGAACAGAACCCGCAGGCTCTCCGGCCGGTATCCCGCCGCTGGGGGCGCGGCCGGGTCGCGGTCACGCTGGCGGGCGTGGAAGGCCAGTACCCCGGCGATGACGTCCTCGGTCACCGGGTTGAGGTAGCGCTGGGTGGTCGAGAGGTGCGCATGCCCCAGCACCCACTGCACATCGGTCAGCGGCATCTTCGGGTCCCGGGCCATCCGATACGCCGCTGAGTGGCGAAGATCGTGCAGCGACCAGTTCGACCCCAGCGCGGCGTTGGCCCGGTTGAACATCGCCCGGGCCGCGTCATAGCCCAGCTGGCGAAACGGCCGGCGCAGCGTCCACCACAACGGCTCGTCCCGGCCAGAGGGAACCAGACCGGCCAGCTGTGCCTGATACAGCCGCAGCCACACGAACGCATCCGGGGAGCCCGGTAGCGGCTGCAGTACCCGGGTCCCTTTCCGGATCACGGTGATCAGCTGCTGGCCCGGGTCAACATCACCGGCCGTGGCACCCAGCAACTCCGACGCCCGCGCCCCGGTCGAGACCCACAACGCCACCAGTGCCCGGTCACGATGCGAGCCCAGCTGGGCGAACAACGCATCGAAGCGCTCGTCAGGGATGCACCGTGGTGCCCGGGTAACGACCTTGGGCCTATACCGGCCGCTGCGCTGCCCGCTGAACGGTTCCATCGGGTTGTGATGAGCATGCCCACGGCCAGCCCGGCGGTGCCGGGCCAGCGGGAACGGGTTGACCATCGGACCCGTGCCCGCCTCCAGGTGAAAGTCATAGAACCCGCGCAGCACACTCTCGCAATGCGCCACAGTCGCCGCCTCGTACCGCTGGCCCCGGCGCGGTTTGCCGGTCACCGCGTTCACCCTCGCCGCGGGCGCTGCCTTGGCCGACCCCGGAGCACCACCGGATGGATACCGCCAATGCGGACGTGCCGGCTTGGGCATGGCCAGCAGCCAGCGGCAGAAATCCCGCGCCTCGACCCGGGTCGCCTGATCCCAGCCCACCCCGATCGCCCACAAAAACCGGAACCAGCGCAGCAGATCCATCCCATACGAACGCTGCGTCGCCGCTGACCGGCCACACGCGGCCAACTCAGCGAAGAACGCCGTCACCGGCTCGACCACCACCCCCTCGCCGTCCACGAGGCGGTACGGCACAAACAAATCCCCCGCCGCCTCAAGCGACCCGGCCAGCGGCACCACCAGCCCGGACAACTCCCGCGGAACATCCCCTCCGTTGATCATGACGCGGGAACCTAACCGGCCCGGCCCGGCCACGCACATCCCGGTCTCCGAATCGGCCCGGTAGTTCGGTCAACAGGTCCGTCTTACGCCCGGGCAGGCCCTTGACGTGCCGGGCGTTGACCAGGATCACATTCAAACAGTCCTCCAGCAGGTAAAACGCCCCCCGCCAGTAATCCCCCGTGGCCTCCAGCACCACCAGCGTCACCTTCTCGGCCACTAGCCAGTCCCGCAACTCCAGCAGGGCATTAGTGGTGGTAGCGAACGTGCGGATCTCCTGGCGGCGGGACCGCTTCCCGCCCGGGCTAGGGGTGCGCACGCACGCCTTGAGATCCTTCTTCCCGATATCCAGCCCAGCACACCGCTCATGCAACAACTCCACGAACACCCTCCCCCAGACGAACCGATAGGCCCAGCACGCCCGTCCGGAGGGACCACAGGGCTTAAGAGTCTGACCCGCGTGCTCA
>DASTBN010000558.1:0-2715 GCA_035712045.1 Pseudonocardiaceae bacterium | reverse complement strand
CATCATCGGGTGCTGTCCCCGAGCCTGGGTGAGGACAAACACGGCCAGCGCGACCACGGTGATCGCGAAGGCGATCACCACCCGCTGCTGGGTGAACCCACCGGCGCCGGCTTCGATGGCGGTGTAGATCAGCCCGGCCATGGCCACGATGCCGGTGGCTTGCCCTGCCCAGTCCAAGGGCGTCGCCCGGCGCGGTGAGCGCCCCGCGGACCTGAGGAGCAGCGCCGCGACGATGCCGACGGGGACGTTGAGCAGGAAGATGAACCGCCAGTCGGCCACACTGAGGGCACCACCGAGCAACGGACCCGACGACGAGGCGAGCGCCCCACCCATCGCCCACACCCCGACCGCGCGGCCCCGGGCCTTGGCCTCGGGGAACGCCTGGCGCACCAGCGCCATCGACGCGGGCATCATCATCGCCGCCGCGCCGCCCTGCACGAACCGGGCCACGACCAAGGCGAACAGGCTCGGCGCCGCGCCGCACGCCGCCGAGGCCAGCACGAACACGCCGAGGCCCGTGCCGAACGCACACCGCGCGCCAATGCGGTCGGTCAGCGAACCGGCGGAGAGCAACAGCGAAGCGAACATCAGCGTGTAGCCGTCGACCACCCACTGCAGCCCGGTCACTCCCCCGCCGAGGTCGTGTCGGATCGAGGGCAGTGCCACGTTCACCACCACCGCGTCCAACGTGATGATGAAGAACCCGAGCACCGCCGCCGCCAACGTCGCCCGAGAGTTCGACTCGTTGGACGTCGTGGCGTCGGTGCGTGTCTGGGCGGCCGTGCTGGTTGGCGGCGCGGCGCTCACGACACTGTTGTTGGCGGTAGCCGCAGTGGTCACCGTGTCGGTGATGGCGTCGGTCATGGCATCCATGCAAGCGCCGCCCGTGCGGGCGTGGGAGGTCGACTCAGAGGGGGTACTAACTCAACCTCCCTGGCCGTGGGGGTGGTCGTAGCGTGGGTGCCATGGCAGAGCGGGACGACAATCGAGCAGCGATTCGGGACTTTCTGTCCAGCCGCCGGGCAAAGATCAATCCCGAGCAGGCCGGGCTTCCCGCCGGCGGTGGCACCCGCCGGGTTCCGGGATTGCGGCGAGAAGAGGTCGCCGTGCTGGCCGGGGTGAGCACCGACTGGTACATCCGCCTGGAAAAAGGGCACATCGCCGGGGTATCCGAGGACGTCCTCGACGCCGTCGCCCGTGCGCTGCAACTCGATGAAGCCGAGCGCGAGCACCTGTTCAACCTGGCCCGTGCCGCCCGGCCCACCCGCTCCCCTCGGCGACGCACGCAACCTCAGCTGCGGCCTAGCCTGCACCGCATCCTCGATTCGATGACCGGCGTCGCCGCGTTCATCCGCAACGCACGCTTGGACATCCTCGCCATCAACCCGCTCGGCAAAGCGCTCTACGCCCCGGTGTTCGATCTCGCCGGCCAAGACCGGCGCGCACCGAACATTGCCCGCTTCAACTTCCTGGACCCTCGTGCCCGCGCCTTCTACCCCGAGTGGGACGCCTCCGCCGATACCACCGTGGCACTTCTGCGGACGGCTGCCGGGCGTGATCCTGACGATCGTGACCTGACCAACCTGGTGGGCGAACTGGCCACCCGAAGCGACGAGTTCCGCACCCGCTGGGGCGCCCACAACGTCCGGCTCCATCGGGGCGGGCTCAAACACTTCCACCACCCCGTCGTCGGTGACCTCGCCCTCGACTACGACTCGATGGACCTGCCCAGTGCCCCGGGCCTGACGCTGACCGTCTACAGCGCCGCCCCCGACACCCCCTCGGCCGACGCCCTCACACTGCTGGCGGCCTGGAACGCCACCACCACACCCACCTCGGCAGACGACAACACCGCAGCCCCCGACCAACAACACCCCTGAGCAGGAGCTCGAATGGAACTCACCAAACCCAGCGCCACCGCGAAGGCACCCGCCGAACGATTCACCGGCGACGTCTACGTCAATCCGATCAAGCAGAAGGCCGAGCCGTCGCGGCTCATCGCCAGCATCGTGCGGTTCACCCCCGGCGCGCGCACCAACTGGCACTCCCACGCCCTCGGACAGACCCTGTTCTGCACCGACGGCGCCGGCCTGGTCGTGTCCCGCGACGGCACCGTTATCCGTCTGACGCCGGGGGAGACCGTGTGGACCCCGCCCGGCGAGGAACACTGGCATGGCGCCGGCGTCGACTGCATGATGAGCCACCTCGCGATGCTCGAAGGAGTCGATGACGGCGACGGCACCACCTGGCTCGAGCCCGTCACCAACGAGCAGTACGCCGCAGCCAATCAGGCCAGCCTGCCAACCCGAACCTGAGGCGAGGCGACTGTCGCGCACGAGCGCACCCGAGGTCAGGGCCTGCGCGTCTGCGCGACCGGGCTGGGCTGCATGGGCATGTCGCAAAGCTACGTACCCAACTTCGGCGACCGCGCCCCGCTCGCGGTCCCACATAGGGAACGGCTATCGGACGCGTCCGGTCCCCAAGCAGGGCCCGAGGGCGAAATGATCACCGCCGGAGGTCATGCCTGTAAGTTCATGCCTCACAGCGGTAGGAGCTGCGGGGCGCACCTCCTGAGAGAATGGGTCGGCCCGCTACGGCGCAGCGGTCGCCGACAGCGACTTCGGCCGCCATACCCCACTTCACCCGCGACCGTCGGGACTGTAAGATCAACGGTGTAACTCCTGAGACTGGAGGGGCACCTGTGACTGCTGTGAC
>DASTBN010000557.1:0-3903 GCA_035712045.1 Pseudonocardiaceae bacterium | reverse complement strand
TGGACGGGGGGTTCTACCAGCGTCGGCCGCTAGGCCCCGGCCGGTTTCCTGGGCCTGGCGAGCCCGCTGCTGGTGGCGTGGGCGCCCGGGAGTCAGCACGCCGGCCGGTGATCTCGGTGGCCGAGCGACATGGACGAGCTTTCAATGGTCAGTAGCGGGGGTCGCGCGTCGGCGGGTAGGGGTCAGCTTCCGGTCCATACGGGTCTTGGACTGGAGCGACGACCGTGCGGTGTCGCTGGGCTAGGGTGAGGCTGGCGATCAGCCCCAGGGCGCCGACCGCGGTGAGGATCCATCCGACCATGGCTAGGTCGATCCCGCGCAGGGAGACGTGTACCGCAAGCGCGAGGATCAGGCCCAGTGCGATAAGGCCAATGCTCGATCCGATTCTCATAGTAGATCACCATCCGATCCAGGGATCACTGCGTACCCGGGCGCATGAAAGTATACGGATCGAGTCCGCAGGAAAGGGTCATTCGCTAGTCGCTGAGCATTCCTCGTGGTGAGGATGGCATTCTCGGGGAACTGCTGATACGTCCCGCGGTGTCCGCGTTTATGGATGAATGTGGCGGCCTCAGCGATGCGCTCAGCCCGGCGGCGGCAGCACACCGACGCCGCGGGCAGCCGGGGGTTCCCGGGGGTGTGGTGGGGCCATCGGAGGGTGTCGATGCAGAGCTGGCTGCGGCGCGGTCGGGGCTGTCGACCTCCGGTGCGACGATTCATGGTGCCGGATTGCCGGTTTGTTTGCTGGCCGGGGACGGGAAGGTGTCGCGTGGATGAGCAGGGGACGTACAGCGGGCCCGGCGTCCTCAGGATCGGCCCCGCTCGGACACCCGTGCCGGGTATGTCACATTCAGCTCGGATCCTGGCATCCTCAGGCGTATTGCCCTGCGTGGCGCCTGGCCTTTCCATAGTCGGGATGCGGGCTTCCAGGGCCGGGCCTGGCCTGCCGGGGTGGTACGCCGCACCTGGTGGGGGCAGGATTGTCTCATGAGTGCGTGCTGTCTGGCTGACAGCTCTGCGGCTGCTGTGAGGATTGAGGAGCTCGCCACGGGGGTGTTCGCCTACATTCAGCCCGGGGGCTCATGGTGGATCAACAACTGCGGCTTCCTGACTGCGGGTGAGCGCACCGTGCTGATCGACACCTGCGCCACCGAGCAACGCACCCGGCGCCTGCTCGCTGAGGTTGGGCGAGTAACAGCCACGGCGGTGAGTACTGTGGTCAACACCCACCATCATGGCGATCACACCAACGGCAACTACCTCACCGGTGCGGCCACGATCATCGGTCACCGCATCACCCGGGAGCTGATGATCGCGGCCGGTATCCAGCGCTACGAGCAGGCATTCGAGGGCATCACCTGGGGAGGGCTCCGGCTGCGCCCTCCGGATGTCACCTTCGAAGACGCCCTGACGCTCTACGCCGGCCAGACCCGGGTGGAGCTGCGCTGGGCGGGACACGCCGCGCATACCACCAGCGACGTGCTGGTCTGGTTACCCGAGCAGTCAATCCTGTTCGCCGGTGACCTGGTCGTCAACGGCACAACACCCTTCGCCCTCATGGGCTCACTCGCGGGCTGGCGAGTGGCACTACAGCGAATCCGCGAGATCAAGGCGCGCACCATCATCCCGGGACACGGTGATGTGTGTGGCCCTGGCCAGATCGAGGTTGTCGATGACTACCTCGCGTTCGTCCAGCGGGCCGCCCGTGAGGGGATCAACGCCGGACTGACACCGCTGCGGCTGGCGCGAGATCTCGATCTCGGGGAGTTCGCCGCGCTCAGCGACTCCGAACGCATCGTGGCTAACCTCCACCGCGCTTATGCCGAACTCGAAGGCCACCCCCGGGGTGTACCCCTTGATCTCCAGTTGCCACTCCGCGACATGATCGCCCTCAACGGCGGCCAGCGCATCCGATGCTTCGCTTAATCCCACGGGCGAGTGTCGATAGGGCAGTAGTGACTTCTGGGGTCGTCGGGGTCTTCGCCGTCGCGGTTTGCGTAGTAGATCTGGGTCGTGAGGCCGATCACGAGCTGTTGGAGCCCAGCATCATCCGCAGACGTCACTGGTGCCTCCTTCAGGCCAGTTCAACGTCCTCCTCGCAGGACCCCTCACCAGCAACGAAGACACCCTTCCCGGCGAGATAGCCGCAGGCGTCGGGGATGTCGGCCCCGGTCATTTCCTTGCGGGCTGAGGCCGGGGTGAGGAGACCGTGACCAGTGTCGATACCTTGCCGATCCTTCGGCTGAGAGGAGGCCGGCACCGCAGGCACCGGTAAGTGCTGGCCATGGGTCCAGTATGCCGCGCTACCCAGTGGCCGCCTCACCGTGCGTGTCCTGCCCGGAGAGCGGCAGCACCGTTGAGACGTGCTCTGGACTCCTGGGGTCGGGCAGGGGCCGGTCGGGGTGTGGTGTGACAGGCGGCAGGGAGGTGGGCGGGGGTGCCTATGCTTCCGCGGTGCCTGTGTCACGGAAACGGAAAAAGAAGTCTGGCAAATCTGGCCGGTCCGTCGGGCGGCCCCGGCTGGACCGGCGCGGATCTGGTGCTGATGTGCGTGCGTGGGATCGCCATGAGCTAGCGGATGCGTGGCGGGGTATCGCCGCCTACCGGAACCAACTCGACGCGCAGCGGGCGTCGCTGGCCGCTGCGATCGCGAGGGATCTGGTCGCGGAGCTCGTGAGGGTGGTGGCGGATCAGCCGGATATGATCATGGAAGACGCGTTGTGCGGACGGCTGGGAACGTTGTTGGGCGAGGCGGGGCAGGCGCCGGTGGATGAACGGGTGGGCCCGCATCACCTGGCCGAGGCCATGGTGGTGGCGGTGGAGGCTGCGGTGATGGCGGCGTCGACGGCGACCACCGGACAGGCGGACGCTTGGTGTGCGCCGTGGCGGGTGCTCACCGCGCTGGCGTGCGTTCTGCCGTATCCGCTCGGTGAGGTCGCGGGCGATGCGATCGTGCGGTTACGGGATACGGCGGCTGGGCGGGTGTTGCCGGCTGCGCCGCTGGGTCCAGTGGTGACCGGGCCGGTGCTGTGGACCTGTGACCGGTATGGCAGCCGGTTTGCCGTCGCTGCGCCGATCACCACGGCGGACCTGCCAGTGCGCTGGTATTTGTGGGATATCGATGCCTGCGGGCATCAGGCGTTTACCGTGCATAGTGGCTTTTACCCCACGCCGGAGGCGGCGTTGGCCGCCTGGCAGGCCGGGGTAGGCCAGATCGCAGCGGCCGGCACCGTCTTAGCCCCGGTCCATGACCCGTGGCTCTTAGCTGAGCTGATGCCCGCCGCGCAGGGATTGTCGCGTGCCGGTGGGGAAAGCGTCGAGCAGTTCGCTGAGTACTACCGCAGCGAGCGTTTGGGTGAGGTCGTCACGCGGGCAGTGCCCCGGCGGGGAACCCCGCCAGGTGGTGGTTTGGATGCGGCCACCGCTGCGGTCGAATTCGCCACGTGGCTGCGCACCCACGAAGCTGACAAGCAGGAGCTGCCGGAGGATGTGGACGAACTGGCCGCGGAGCTGGCCGACTCCTGGTGCATCAGCGAAATCGACGCGGTGTATGCCACGTGTTCCCCGCACCGGGTCGCTCTGTGCGTGTTGCACATGCGCAACTTCTACCTCGACGGGTTCGCCGGCCAGCTGGTGGCCTTGCTACCCGAATGGACCCGATGGCTGGCCGCGCGCAACGCGACCTTACCGGAGCTGGCCGACCGCTGCCTGCCCTACGCGCACGGCCAACCACACCAGCAGGTCGGCCGGGACGATAGCGAGCCCAACTACCTTGCCCGTGTCATCGAATAGGCTTCTGCCGGGCAACACGCGCTTCGGGATGACCAGCTGCCGGTATCCCCCGGACCTCCAAGTCGATCAGCCTGAAGAAATCCAAAGCGGACAACTTGTGACCAGGGCGGC
>DASTBN010000556.1:0-4657 GCA_035712045.1 Pseudonocardiaceae bacterium | reverse complement strand
GCTGCTGCATGCCGGGCAGGCCGTAACCCACTGGCCCGGTTCGTTCCGGGGCACTGGCTGGATCGAAGCCGACGCCGTCGTCGGAGATCTCCAGCAGGATCGCGCCGGGAGCCGCGGCAAGCCTGAGCTTAACCTGCCCGGCGCTGGCGTGCTTCATCACGTTCTGCAGCGCCTCCTGGGCGATCCGGTACACGGCGGTCTCGACGTGCTCGGGCAGGTTCGTGGGGATAGTGTCCACCTGGACGCTGGACAGCGGGATCGAGCGCGCCAGGCTTTCCAGGCTGGCGGCCAGGCCCAGATCGTCCAGGACGGGCGGGCGCAGTCCGGAGATCGCGTGGCGGGTCTCATCCAGCGCCTCGGCGGCCAGTTCCTGGGCCCGGGCGATCTGCTCCGCGGCACCCGCCGGGTCGGTGGCCAGGCCGTCGGCGGCCGCCGAGAGGTGAAACGAGAGGCTGACGATGCGCTGGCTGATGCCGTCGTGAATCTCACCGGCGAGTCGGCGCCGCTCCGTTTCCTGCAGCAGCACGATCTGCTCGGCGAAGCGCTCCATCGCCTCCTCGCGCTCGGCGAGCTGGCGGTGCAGGCGGGCGTTCTCGATGGCCCCGGCCATCAGGCCGGCCACGGAACTCAGCAGCTCGATGTCGGCCTTGGTGAACTCGCGGCGATCGCGGGTGTGCACGTTGAGCACTCCCACGACATCGCCGGGCGGGCTCATCATGGGCACCGAGGCCATCGAGATGAACTCGTCCCCGCGCAACTCGGGGAAGTACCGGTAACGCCGGTCAGCCCGCTTGTTGTCGATGATCACCACCGGCTCGCAGTGCGCGGCAACCCACCCCGCTACCCCCTCGTTGAGCGGCAGCTCGATCTGCCCAGCGAGCTGGTCAAACGGGGGAGTGGCGCCCCGCAGCTGGATCTTGTCACCAGCGGGATCGAGCAGGTGCACGAAGCAGACATCGGTGGAGGTGGCCTCGGTGATCAGGTCCGCGATCCGCTGCGCGATCCCATCGACGTCCAGGCCCTCCGAGAGGATCTCGATCACCCGGCGCAGCAGTTGCGCGTCGGCGGAGTCGACGTCGGCCAGGCCAAGCCGTGAGCGGATCACTGGAACACCCCTTCCCGCAGCGCCGCGGCGACGGCGCCGGAGCGGTCGGAGACATCCAGCTTGCGGTAGATCCCGCGGGCATGCGTCTTGACGGTCTCCTCGCTGACGGTCAGCCGTCCCGCGATGGCGCGGTTGGACATCCCGGCGACCATGAGCGCGAGCACCTCGCTCTCCCGCTGGGTCAGCCCCAGGCTCGCCCCCGGCCAGAACTCCCCGCCGCGCAGGTGCGCCACCGACATGGCGACCTTCGTCGCCAGGCTGGGATCGATCAGCACCTCGCCCTGGTGGATCCGCAGCAGGTGATCTACCAGCTCCGCGCCGCGGACCCGCTTGAGCAGGAACCCGGCCGCACCCATGCGCAGCGCCTGGTAGAGGTACTGCTCGTCGTCGTAGACGGTCAGGAACACGACCTTGCACTCGGGTCGGCGTTTTTGAACCTCCGCGCAGAGATCCATCCCGCTCGAGCCGCGCAGCCGGACGTCGAGCAGCGTGATGTCGGGGCCGCGGGAGGTGATGAGTTTGAGCGCGAGATCCGGCTCGGTGGCCTCGCCGACGATCTCGACCTGATCGGAATAAGCGGACAGCATCGCCCGGAGCCCGTCCAGCACCATCTGATGATCATCGACGACGACCACCCGCAGCGGGCGTTCGGTTGCCCTGGTCATGGCAGTAGCCTACGCACAGACGGTCATGGTTGGGCGATCAGCGATGCGCGGGCACGTCGTCACATCGGCCGCATAAAGATGCTGAACCGCAGATCCAGGTGGGTGAAGTCATGCTGGTGGACGAAGCCAGCGCGCTCGTACAGGGTTCGCGCGGCCACCATCATCTCCGCGGTGTGCAGGCCCACTGCGGGCGCGTGATCCGCCTTCGCCAGGGCAAGGCAGTCCTCAGTGAGCGCGCGGGCCACCCCGCGGCCGCGCCACGCCGGTCCGACCCCTAGCACCCGGATGACCGCCCACTCCTGCGGCACCCGCTGGTAGTCCTTCGGGCCCGGGGGCAGGTAGGTCACCGTGCCGGCGAGCTGACCGCCGAGACAGGCCACCCGCAGCAGGCCGGGCGCGCCGGGCTCGATGACCTTGGCGATGTTGCCCATCATGCGGGCCCAGTTGGCTGGGGTCAGCCAGGGCTCGAATTCCGCGTAGGCCGCCGTGACGATCCGGCCCACGCTGTCCAGGTCGTCCTCACGGGCTGGCCGGACCTCGATGAGCTGCGGCGGCGTGGCATCGGTGATCACTTGGGTGCCTCCAGTGGTCCGGGACGGAATTACCCCGCTGGTATACTGGGGCAATTTTTCTCCCAGGATTGGTCATGGTGCACCCGAACCCGCCACGGAAATCTGCCCAGAAACCGGTGGACTCCGCAGACGACGCCGCCATCAACGGCACCGATGCGGAGACCGGCCGCGAGCGGGTGATGCGGGCCGCGTATGACCTGTTCAGCCGCCACGGCACCCGCACCGTCGGAGTGGACGCGGTGATCGGCGAGGCCGGTGTCGCGAAGATGACCTTGTACCGGAACTTCGCGTCCAAAGACGACCTCATCCTGGCTTTCCTCGAACGCCGCGAGGTGCTCTGGACCCACGGCTGGGTGCGCGCCGAATCCCAGCGCCGTGCTGAGACGCCGGCACAGCGCCTGCTGGCCATCTTCGAGCTCTTCGGCGAGTGGTTCGCCCGGCCAGACTTCGAAGGCTGTTCGTTCGTGACCACACTGCTGGAAGTGGCCGACCGGGACAATCCGGTGCGCCAGGCCAGCGTCGCACACCTGGCGAACATCCGCCGATACTTGTGCGAGCTCGCTGAGCAAGCCGGGATATCGGACCCCGGTTCCTTCGCCCGGCAATGGCACATCCTGATGAAGGGCTCCATCATCGCCGCCGCCGAAGGCGACACCCACGCCGCCGCCCGCGCCCGCGAACTCGGCATCCTCCTGCTCAAAGAACACGGCATCGCCTGCGACTAGCGGAACTGTCCGGGCTCCCGTCATGGTGTGACCTTTGTATGGGCCTGTATGGGCCGAGGGGTATGATTCTGGTATGGCCACGGTGAAGCTCACTATCACCCTGCGACCCGACCAGGTCGATGCAATCCGCGCCGCCGTCGAGGCTGGCCGTGCCGCCTCGGTATCGGCCTACATCTCCGCCGCCGTCGATGAAGCCACGGTCGCCGACTCCCTCAGCGCCATCGCCGCCGACCTGCTCGCCGCCCACGGCGAGCCCACCGCCGAGGATCTGGCCTGGGTCGAGCAAGCCCTGGCCCTGGCTGGTGCCGAGCACGAAGCCGCGTGAGCGGTTTCACCCTGGACGCGGGCGCGCTGATCGCCCTGCAAAAAGGTGCCGTGCGCGTGGCCAAGCTGCTGGCTGAGGCTGACCGGCTTAAGCTTCCTATCGCTATACCGGCGGGCGTCGTCGCCCAAGCCTGGCGCGGGGGTCCCCGGTCAGCGCCACTGGCCCGCCTGCTGCGCGCCGAGGGCGTCGAGGTGGTTCCCCTCGATCCGCATCAAGCTCAACTGATCGGCGCCCTGTGCGGCAAGACCGGCACCGTGGACGTGGTGGACATCTCTGTGGTTCTCTGCGCCCGGCGACGCGGCCAGGTCATCATCACCTCTGATCCGGATGATCTGCGCAGAGTCGACTCGGCCATCACGCTGATCACGATCTGATCGGGTATGGCGAAGGCGTCATGGGTGGCTTCTCAGGGTGCTCACCTGATTGTCAGTGCAGACGTGATTAATGCGTCGGAAATGCCATGGAGCGGCCGACCGTTTACCTGTGGGGCGAAACGCTTATTTACCGAGTCCTGCCAATTCGGTCGGCCAGGTTTGGTGGCGGCAGTGATCGTCGGCGAACGATCAGTCTCGATCGAGAGGGAGGTAGAGGAGAGCCGGCCCGATTTACCGGGCGTTTGCGGATGTCGTGAGATACTTTGGTGCCACCGGAGTCGTCTTTGAGGATTGGCCACAACGACGCGGCGGCGAGACCCCCCGTGATGAGAACGGGAGTGACCAGGCTCCAGTGCAGGCTCGTCCCGGCCAAGGAACCGTGTCCAGGGGTGTCCAGGGGCCGCGCTTTGGGGCAGGCTCACCACCGGGTCCCAAACGTTGGCGATACTGTGAAAACCCCGCTAGTACCCCGTTCAGCGGAAGCTGCGCTCATCCTGAAGGACGTTCCACGAGCACTGGCGCGGGCACCCAACTGGCGGGGGTTTGAGGCGCGGAGCGCTCGATGTTTCTCCCCGGGCGGAGGAGAATCCCCCGCAGAGGAGGCGAGATGGCGGACGACGCGGGGGAGACTCGCTCAGTGCTGGAGGAGCTGAGGGCCGGTCGGGTGGTGGTGTGCGACGGGGCGATGGGCACGATGCTGCACGCGGCCGGGGTTCCGCTGGATCACTCGCTGCCCGAGCTGAACCTCTCGCGCCCGGCGCTGGTCCGGGATCTGCACGCGGCCTACATCAGCGCGGGTGCCCGGATCGTGCAGACCAACACCTTCGGCGCGAACCGGCTGCGCCTGGCCGGGGCCGGGCTGGAGAACAACGTCTCTGAGATCAACATCGC
>DASTBN010000555.1:0-3454 GCA_035712045.1 Pseudonocardiaceae bacterium | reverse complement strand
CTTTAGCGGCGCCAAGGTCAGTCGCCAGCAGCACCGGATAGATGGGATGCTCTCCAAGCATGCGTGCCCCCTCTGCTCGGCGCCACAACCGGCCCGGCGCCCTCTGACCAGGGTATGAACCAACGCCCCGGAGGAGACTTTACTCCTGCTTTGCAGGCTCCCTCTTCCGGCGACAGCGCTGAGCCTCGCACCCATCCAAGAATCACTGACCTGGACACGGCCACCACCATGCGGATCCGCCACCCACCGGTAGGGGACCAGCAACGCGAGCAGCAACGCCGATGCACGGAACCAGAAGGCGCCGGTCCCCGCGAACACATCGGCGCTGATCAGTTGGAAACCCGGACGGCCTCAGACGGTTTCGACACTGACCGAGCCTGTCTGATCAGTGCCGTCCGTTGGGTGCTGGATGTATTGGCCGGACTTGCTGGCCGGAGCGGAAGACGGCCTTGACGGCGCGCAGGGCGGCAAGGTCGGTGAGGGGATCACCGTCGACGGCGAGCAGGTCGGCATCGAAGCCGGGTGCGATGCGCCCCTTGCGGGAGCCGACACCGCAGGCCTGGGCTGCCGCCGATGTCGCGGCGCGCAGCGCCTCGATGGGGGAATACCCGCCGATGTCGGCCAGCCTGGCCACGCCGTAGGGCAGCACGTCATGCGGTTTCGGTGGCCCGACGCCCGCGTCGGTGCCGCACACAACCCGGGATCCCCGCCTCGCACAGCTGCCGGATGACCGCGGCGACCTGGGGCACCACGGCGGCGACCCGCGGCGGCGGCAAGATCGCGGGCAGCATTCCCACCGTGACCGACACTACGGTCCCGGCTCGGGCGATCGCGTCAATGATGGCAGGGTCGGCGTGGATGCCGTCGGCGGCGACGAACGTGCAGTGTTCGACCATGTCGAAACCGGCGGTCACGGCGTTGGCGATGGCCGCCGGGGCGTGGGCGTGCACGGTGGCGGGCAGGCCGTGCCGGTGCGCCTCCTCGACGGCCGCGCGCAGCTCACCCAGCCCATACTGGACCTGATACAGGTGGGTGCCGGGGGTCAGGTCCCCGCCGCTGGCCATGATCTTGATCACGTCGACGCCGCGCTCGGCGTGGGCACGGACCGCGGCCCAGATGCCATCGGTCCCTTCGGCCTCCCCGCCGAGATACCAGCAATGGCCACCGGGGGTGGTGATCGGCGGCCCGGCCGCGACGACATGCGGGCCCGCGGTGACATCACCGGCGAATTCGCCGCGCAGCTGCAGCGCCAGATAGCCGCGGTCACCCAGATCGCGCACGGTGGTGATCCCGGCATCCAGGCACGCGCGGGCGGCCACCCGCATCCCGGCGAGCACTTCACCGTCACCGGCGCCCGCGAGCCGCCCCACCGGGTCGTCGCTGGCGTCAAAAGCCAGGTGCAGATGGGAATCAATCAGCCCGGGCAGCAGCGTCGCCGCACCCAGGTCCATTACCTCGATCCCGGCGGGCGGCGGCGCACCGGTCTGCACCGCCACCACACGCCGCCCCTCGACCAGCACCAGCGGCTGCCCGGCAACCGGGCTGACTCCGTCGAACAAGCGCCCCCGCGCGGATTCCAAACACTGCACCTCCCCTGCGACATACCAAAGCAGAGATACCCGTCATTGGGCACCGCGGGCTATCGTCGTCACTGCCACCACAGCAATCGCCCGTCCTCTGATGCGCCGCAGGCATATGCCGCACCGATGATCCGAGAGGGAATGGTCAGCCTTCCCCACGGCTACGGCCGCGGCCGGGATGGCACCTGGCTGACCGTGGCCAACACCAACCCCGGTGTCTGCATTAACGACATCACCGATCATCTGCTGCTGGACGAACTGTCAGGGACAGCGCATGAACGGGTGCCGGCCACGGTCAAGGCGGCCCACCCGATACCCGCTCCGAACTGAGAACGCCCATGGGAGGATGTTCTGCGCGCCGCGACCCGCGAATACCTACTTTAACAGTAGACATTCCGATTCGGCGATCTGGCGTCACGCTGTGTCCGGCTCTCGATCACGTCTCGTGACTGGCGCTGGTCTGCTCGGGGCGCGCACGTAGCCGCCGTTATGGTCGACTATCTAGCCTTCGGCCTGATCGTCTGGGTTGCACCCGACTCGGGTTATCTGCGCGGCACTGGCCGACCTGCCAACGCTCCGCTGTCAGGGCGCCGGAACCCACGGCGCGGCGGCGCTCGCGGTCACCGGACCACCGTTATCTCGCTGGACTCAGCCCTGTGCCTGCCGCTTCGCGTTGTACTGGTTGAGGGCCGCGACGAGGGCAAGCCCGGCGGCCTCCACGACATCCGTGGACGACGCCCGGACCGCAACCCTGCGGCCCGGCAGCTCCACCTCGAGCTCGACCTCTCCGACCGCCTCGCTGCCCGGGCCGACTGAGTAGGCCCGGAACGCGACGACCCGCGCCGCCACGCCGGTCGCCTGCGAGATCGAGTGGCACACCGCGTCGATGAGCCCGGTGCCAGAACCCTCAGCGTGCACCTGTTCCTCAGCCCGGGAGAGCTTCACGTTGGCGCGCGGCCCGTCCTGCGTGCCCCCGGAGTACGTTATGTCGTCGAGCTGCCAGCCGGTGGACGGCTCCGTCATGCGATGCCCCTTGATGTCCAGCGAAGCCAGGGTCGGTACGGTCCTCGAAAGCATATTGCGCCCGGCGCCCTGAGCCGGATCCTGATCGGTCCGACCTGCGAACGGGCCCACCAAGCAGATCTCCGTCGCCGAACTCCGGCCCATCACCGTGCCGACCGCGGAGTTGGCTATTTCTCTCGCTCGATGCCCTCTCAGCGACCGCTGCCGGGCTGCGGGCCGGGCCGCTGTGGGGCGGTGCGAGCCCCTCGGTATGAGCCCCGGCGAGACAGAAACGGCACGGCAGGTGGCAGTCGCGTCCGGGCGAACGCTCATACACATGCACGTGGCCACGTCTCATCGCCACGCCCGGATCTGCCGCGAGTAGTAGGGCAGCCTGCTCGCCTGGCGGCGGCAGGGCGTGTAGTGCGGATTGGGGACTGTCGGCTGAGGCGCCTGCTGCAGCCCTAGCTGCCGCCCGGGAGCGGGTGCAGGCTCGGCTCGCCGCCGCGGGTGCCCGCCCGGTTGCCCAGATCGATTACTGGCAGGCCAACGGAGGTGTCACCTACCAGGTTCTGGCGGCAGCACGACGACGGCGACGCCGATTCCGACGGCGGCACCGAGCGCCGTCTCCTCCAGAACCGGCGGGAACGCAAACAAGCTAGCTGACCCGGTGTGGCGGGGCTGAGCCAAGCCAGAACAGGGTGTCCTGTGATCGCCTTTGCCCGGAAAGGACAGGCACAGGGCCGCGCCTGATTCGGCGATCCGCCGGGGGTTAGGCCACGAACCAAGTCACACTCTGTAATGCGCGCTGATCGACGTCCTGCGCGCGAGTATCCGCCGTTCTGGTCGGCAAGTAAGTGTGCATTCCGTGC
>DASTBN010000554.1:0-3714 GCA_035712045.1 Pseudonocardiaceae bacterium | reverse complement strand
GAACGGATCAAAACGCATAAGTGCCATAGCCGTTACCTTCTCGCGCTCTTGACGATTTCCACGCCAGCAACCCGGCATGACAGTCCCAGGGCCGACAGGTCCACCGTGGCAAGCACGGCGATCCCTGGCTTGGCCCTAACGGGGCTAAATCCACCCTCCGGGGTTCACCTACGGGTACAAGAGGGCCACGATGTGAGGATCGGCTAATGGATGGGCGCATCGACCGTGCGGCGAGACTCAGGCTTGTCGATGGTGATGACCAGCAGTCGAGACGAGACAGAAATCCTGCGCATTGCCACCACAGCCGTTCCGTCGCTGAGCGGTAGCCGGGTTGAGGCCGTCTACTTCGATGACGAACTCCCCCCGCACTACAGGTTCCCGCCTGCGGACTGCGCAGCTACTGCGTCATCGACCGCCTTGGCGAGCAGCTGGCCACGGTCACTGGCCTTGTTGCCCGGCTGGCTCGCGAGCTGCTTGCTCGCTGCCGAGAGCTGACCATGCAGATCAACGCCCTGTGGCGCGAGCTTCGTGACTTAGTCAGGCGCCTGGCCCCTGCGGTGTTGGCCATCCCTGGCTGCGGGGTGCTGTCCGCGGTGATGATCCTGGGCCATACCGCTGGAGTGCATCGGTTTCGCTCCCGCGACGCCTACGCCCGGTTCACCGGCACCGCCCCCATTCCGGTGTGGTCGGGTAACACCGCGGGCAAGGTCCGGCTCAATAGAGGCGGCAACCGCAACCTCAACAGCGCGCTGCACATGATCGCGGTCACCCAATCCCGAGGCATCGGACCGGGAACGGCCTACCTGGACAAGCTCACCGCCGGCGGCAAGACCCGCACCGAAGCGATCCGGCTGCTGCGCCGGCGCCTCTCCGACGCCGTCTACACCGCCCTGCGCGCCGACGAACGCAACCATCTCCCCGACAGCGCGTCACAGCCGCGCACCGGCTCCGACACCAGCCTCGCCGAACCGATCCACCCGGCGGCTTAATCTTTCTCCCGCCCCGTCTCCGCCCGATGTGCCAGCGCGCCGGGATCAGGCGGCGGGGTCAAGGAGCGGCCCGGCAGGGCCGATCGCACCGCGGCCGTGAGGTCCTTGACGCCGCCGCCGCGCGGCGCACAATACCCCCGGCGGAGCGCAAGGCGACGGCGAGTTGACATAGGAGCATTCCGGACCGAACCGCCGGGCACAGCGAAAAGAGTGCCCTGGAACATGCGAACACAGTGCTGACACTTGAGCTTGCGCACCTTCGCGGGACGAGGCGGAGCTGCGCGTACGACGCGACCTTGTTGAGGAACTGCTGGCCGGCACAGACGTCGACAGCGCCCTAGACCGGGCCCGGGGCTACGACCTGGCTCGCTCCCATCCAGTGGTGGCCGGTCGCCAATGGGATCCAGCGCGGCGACCGCGAGGCCTTTTATCACGCCATGCGTCGCGCGGTGCGCGCCACCGGGATCGGATCACTGCTGGCCCCCCAGCCAGGTGAGATCGCGGTGCTCAGTGATACCGACAAAAGACGACGCGTCGACAAGCGGTACTCAGGATCAACAGGATCAAGCCGGCGCCGACACACGCTCAAGCAAGCGCCTTCCGCGCCTACTCCGGCGATTCCTGCACCCGGACCGTGACGCGTGGGCGGCTTGATACCAAGAGGACTTGACATGGCCAACCGACGCGCGGTTGAGCGCCCGACAGCGGGAACCACTCGGACAGCTACGACCGTCTGGATCGGCCCCACGGCCGCGCACGCGGCGAGCTTCTGGTGGACTTCGAGGCGTTCCTTCGCTGTCGTGTTGTGGCGCCACGCGCACATGCAGTACATGTCGCTGCCTGGCCAGCGAGAGGAGCTTGCTCGAGAGGAGCCTTCCGAAGAGGCCAGCCCGGAGGATCTCCTTGCCGGCGCACACAGTGCGAGCCTGGCAATGGCTATCGGCGCCGCGCTGATGGCCGCTGCTCATCTTCCTGAGCATGTGCGGGTTGACGCGGACTGCACGCTGGACCAGTTGCCCTGCGGCCACCCCCGGGTAGGCCAGATGTCGCTGACGGTGTCCGTCCTGGTGCCGGGCATCGAGGCGGACAAGTTCCACCGCATCGTCGACGCCGCCGCGATGTCCTGCCCGATCTCCCAGGCGCTGCGGCGCAACGTCCAGATAGACATTGACAGCAAGCTGGAGTGACCGGCCAGTGGCCCGACCACACGGTCCCGGTCGTGTCACAAACAGCGGGATTGCTTGCCTTCCGAGGTCAACTCGGGGCGGTACCTCTCGTGCTGCGAGGCTCAAGCCCACCTCCCTTTAACCGGGCAAGGTGGGCGAAGTGGCGGGCGTCGCCAACCCGTCGCACGCTGCAGTCTGCGTCACCAGCGGCATCCTCGATGTGCTGGACGAGCGGGAGCTGCGGGGTTCTGGGACACGAAATCAGCCACGTCGGCAACCGGGATATCCTTATCGCATCGGTCGCGGCTGGGCTCGCGAGCATGATCATGATTCTGGTTGACCTTGCGCAGCTTGGCGCGTCGTTTGGGTTCGGCAACAGCGACGACGATTCGGGCGCCAGCTTCCTGCAGATTCTGCTGATCGCTCTCCTCGGTCCACTAGCCGCCGGACTGATCCAGGCCGCGATCAGCCGCTCCCGCGAATACGCTGCGGATGCCTCGGGAGCTGAGGTCACCCGAGATCCGCTAGCGCTCGCGTCTGCCCTGGCCAAGATCGAGCGAGCTGTGCAGGCCCGGCCGCTGCCAGCGACCGGCAGCACCGCGCCGGTCAGCGCGCTGATGATCGTCAACCCCTTCTCGGGGCGGACGCTGATGAGAATGTTCTCCACCCATCCAGACACCAGGGACCGCATCGCGCGACTGCGCGCCATGGCGACCGGCCGCCAAAGGTGATCAATGCTCGCTCCAGGCTGAGATGTCGCGGCGGCACATCTCGGTAGCGGGTAGGGGAGGAACTAAATCGCGAATACCGATTTCGTCCAGATGTAGGAGAAGATCGGCGGGATCTGCATAGACGCGGTACGCACCGGCGCGCTCAAGCTCTTCCCGGCCGTAGCCGCCCGAGAGCAGGCCGACGCCAAGTGCCCCGGCCCGCCGCGCGGCGAGCAGGTCCCAGATGCTGTCGCCGACGACGACAGCAGAGTGGATATCGGTGCCCACCCGGGCCGCGGCGGCAAGGAATAAGTCGGGGTCTGGTTTGGCGTAGCGGACCTGATCCCGCGTAATCAGAGGGCTATCCGGCGGCAAACCCAGCATGTCCAGCGCGGGCTGAGCTGCGATCGCCAATCCGCTCGTGGCGATAGCCCACCGCACTTGGTGCTCTGTCAGCGCCGCGAGCAACTCACGGGCGCCCGGTAACGGTCGGACAGTATCGCGGCGCTGGATGTATGCCTCGGCATGCGCAAGGTTGAGAGCTCTGATCTCATCGGCGGACAGTGAACCACCGGTCTCGCGCAGCAAAGCGCTGACGAACAGGCCACCGCTCATACCGATGCGTCGATGAATCTTCCATACCGAAAGATCGATTCCGGACCCGCTGAGTGCCTCCTGCCACGCAAGAACGTGCTGGTAAACACTGTCGATGAGTGTGCCGTCGAGGTCGAACAGTACGCCGGGCTGCTCCGCCGAGGCCTGGCTCCCGGGCTCAGTCATGCCCCGTTCCTCCCCTCCCTGGTGTGTCGTGCCCCGGTGCCCGGTGTGTCGTGCGTCTGTGCTCAGCAG
>DASTBN010000553.1:0-2239 GCA_035712045.1 Pseudonocardiaceae bacterium | reverse complement strand
TCGAAAGGCGGCGCCCGATTGCTCGGAAACCAGATGACTCATGTCAAGATGCCCGCTTGTGTTGAGTCGTTGACTCATCGGGTTTTGCCCGCTTGGGGGTGCTGATGATGAGGCTGCCGTCGGCGCGTCTGGTTTTGGTGCCGGAAAGGTAGGCGCGGTTGGTTTTCGCCCGTCGGGTGACGGTTTTACGGCGGACCCGTTCGAGCAGGGTGGCGCACAGGCGGGCGATTTCGCGGCGGGCGGCGGCGGGGTTGGTGGCCTCGAGCAGGGTGGCGAGCCGGCGGGCGTCGGCCTGGTCGAGGACGGCCGGGTCGGTGGTGGCGTGGGTGAGCAGCCGCTGGTAGGGGGTTTGGGCGCGGTCGTAGCGTTTGCTGACTTTCGCGCCGACGCGGGTCTTGGACTGCAGTTTCTGCTGGGGGGTGTACAGGTTGATCAGCGGGGACAGTACGGGCCAGATCCGGTTGAGCAGCTCGATCTCGCCGCGGGTGTCGTAACGCCAGTAGCCGACGGTGCGGCGGGTGATGTCCCAGTTCTTCTGCTCGACGTGGCAGCCGTCGTTCTTGTTCTGCGGCCGGGACCGGGTGAAGGTGATCTGCTGCTGCAGGCACCAGGCGAGCAGGTGCTCGTTGATGAATTCGCTGCCGTTGTCGGAGTCGATCCCGAGCAGCGGGAACGGCAGCGCGGCCTGGATCTCGATCAGCGCGGCGAACACGTGCCGGGCGGCCTTGTTGCGCACGGTGCGCACCTCGGTCCAGCCGGTGGCGATGTCGGTGACGGTGAGGGAGTAGGCGAACTCGCCGTTGGCGTCGCCGCCCTCATGTCCGACAAGGTCGATTTCCACGAATCCTGGGGTGTTCTCGTCCCAGTCGGCCCAGGTGCGCATCGGGATCTGCGTCTTCAGCAGCGACCCGGGCTTGGTGTGTGACCGGCCCTTCAGCTCCAGCAGCTTGCGGTCGGCGGCCAGCCGCCGGTCGATCGTGGCCGCCGACATCGCGCACAACCGGGCCGCGCACTCATCGTCGATAACGAGTTCGCCGTGTCGGCGCAGCGCGGCCACCAGGGCCGGCAGGCCCGGCGCCAGGCGTTTACCGGTCGGCCCATCCAGTGCTGCCCAGCACACCCGCAACGCCGCGATCACCGCCTCGTCATATCTCACGACCGGGACGCGGATCTTGCGTGGCGGCCGCGGCTGCCCCAACGCTGGCGCGGTCCGGATCGCCTTACGGGCGTGATCACGATGCCACCCGGTCAACGCGCACAGCTCGTCCAAGATCGCCGACCGCTCCCGCCGTGACCCACGCTGGTAGCGGGTTTTCATCTCCTTGGTGACCATCCGGCGCGTGCCCAACTCCAGCCCCATCCGCGAAGCCACGCAGCCGGGCATCTTCAGATGAGTCAACGACACGCGCTACGCGGGCATTTTCGATGAGTCAATGCGCTACGTTCGGGGGCAGCCGCTCTTACCGATATGATCACCCGGCACGACACGTCCTCCGTCTGATCCGAGGAGACCACCGAGATGTCGGCGCCAGGTGACAGCAACTCCGCCGACACCGCTGGCCCAGACTCCGCGTCGCCCGCTTTGACGTATTCCGTCTATGTGCGGCTCCATACGCCGGCCGTGCCAAGATTCGTCGGCGCGGTCGCTGACGCAATGGCCGAGCGGGGCGGCCTGATAACCGCGCTTGACGTGTCGGATACTGACGCACCGCGCATGACGATCGACATCAACTGCTTCGCCGCGGATCGGGACCATGCGCGCATCCTCATTGCCGCGTTACGGCAGATCGACGACGTCGAGATCTCACAGGTGGAACCGCCGCACATCCACCACGACTACACCCGTCGCGCGATCCGGGTGGTCCTGCTCGCGCCGCCCGGAGCTGGCAAGGGTACCCAAGGCGCGATCATTGCCAATCACTTTGGCGTTGCGCACATCGCCACGGGCGACCTGCTCCGTAGCCACATAGCGCACGAGACGAGCCTCGGCCTGGCCGTTCGCGACATCCTGGCCCGCGGCGACCTTGTCCCGGACAGCATCGTGCTCGAAATGCTTCGCGACGCGTTGACCGAGGCCAGGCAAAAGAATGGTGGCTTCGTCCTCGACGGGGTACCCCGCACGATGGAGCAAGGCCACGCGGCATTCGAGATAGCCACCCAACTCGACATGACCGCGGACGTCGCTTTGTGCCTGGACGTCGACGACGACGAGTTGACCCACCGGCTCCTCGCCCGCGCA
>DASTBN010000552.1:0-7391 GCA_035712045.1 Pseudonocardiaceae bacterium | reverse complement strand
CGTGGACATCTTCTCCTCCTTTGTGGGGCCCAACCGCGATTGCCTGGTGGGCTCGCCGAGGCTTTCGTTGTAACGGGTCAACGCTGCCCGTGATGAACATGTCGCGACCGTCGGCCCGGGCCGGTCCAGCCTTATCCCATCTGGCTGGTGAACTGGTTCAGGTCGAAATAGTCCCGCCAGGCGGTGATCTTGCCGTCGCTGACCTCGAAGGTCCCCATGACCGGCAGCTCAAACGACTTGCCGGGGAGCTTGAAAACATCCACCCGCTCGGTCATCACGACCGGACCATCGGCTGCGATATTGATGACGCGCAGCTCGACACCCTCGATGCCCGGCGGGCCAGGGCGGATGACCGTGGCGATCGTGCTGGCGATGGCCTCCCGGCCGGTGACCGGCGCCAGCGGGATGTTGTGGTAGACGGCATCGTCGGTGAAGAACGCCGCCAGCTCGCCGGCCCCCACGCCATCGGACCACGCCGCGCAGAATCTGCGCACCACCTCGACCGGGCTCCCCATCTGGCTCCTCCCGCAGTCACGCTCCGGCGAACGGCCGCGATATAGACGTCGCAATGTAGACGTTCAGCGCCACCGTTCATAACACCAGCCTGACACCAGCATCCAGAGACGGTACCTCGGACCGGGCCGGTCGGCGACGCTGTAGGTCCTGGCTGACCATGTTGAAGCGACTGAGGTCGACTTCGCATCCAGGAAATCCTTAAGTTCGACCGGCCACCGGAGGCCGCAATCCGTCGAACTATGGATTTCTTAGATGCCAGCCCAATCTCAGTCCGCCGACGATGGTCTAAGCGCAGAACACGCCAGCGGCGCTGCTGCGGCCAAGTCGTCGATCGGCGGCCGGTCTTCAAGTGCATCCAAGTGCATCGATGAGGAGAGACGAGATGGCAGTGGACAACGAGCAGATCGTGCGGAAGGCGTACCAGACCGCAGAAGACTACGACATTCCCGGCTGGGTCGCGGCTTTCATGGAGTACGGAACCGTCCTGCGGCACGCATAGATGCCGACTCGAAATGATCGGGTGTCCGCCACCATGGTTGAACCCCGACGACAAGCCCGCCAATCACCATCAGATTCAGCCTCGTCGAACAGCCTCCGAGCTAGGAGACCGACGGTGAGCATCGAACAGCGAGCGACCCTCGACAGCATCCTGCGCCAGTCGCCGCTCAGGGTTGGCGGTGACGTCCAGGAGCAGCGACGCCTTTTCCAGGAGATGATGGCAGCCCAGCCGCTGCCCCCTGACGTCACCGTGACCGCAGCCGCGTTGGGATCGGTCCCGGCCGCGGAGATCACGGTCGCCGGGGTGGAACCCTCGACACGTCATACTCTACTTCCACGGCGGCGTCTACGCCTTGGGCAGCGCTGCCCTCGCCGCCGGCCTGGCCTCCCAGATCGGCCGGCGGATCGACGCGGCAGTGATCTCGGTCGACTACCGTCTGGCACCTGAGCACCCGTACCCCGCCGCCGTCGACGACGCCGTCGCCGCTTATGACGCCCTCCTGCAGCGCGGTGTCGCCGCGTCGCACACCGTCGTGGCCGGCGAGTCCGCCGGCGCCGGCCTCGCCATCGCAGCGCTGGTCGCCGCCAGAGACCGTTGGCTGCCCTTGCCGGCTGCGGCGCTGCTCATGTCGCCGTGGGCCGATCTCACCCTCACTGGAACGTCGATGGACACCAAGCAGGGGATCGACCCGATGCTCAGCCGCGAGTTGTTGCTGCCTAGCGCCGCCGCCTACGTCGGCGATCACGACCCGTCGGCGGGCCTCATCAGCCCGATCTTCGCCGACCTGTCCGGCCTCCCACCGCTCGTCATCCAAGCCGGATCCCACGAGGTACTCCTCGACGATGCGGTTCGTCTCGCACAACGAGCCGCCACTGACGATGTCGACGTGACCCTCGAGATCACCCCGGGTGTTCCGCATGTCTTCCAGGCGTTTCATGCCGATCTTGAGGAGGCCGTCGCGGCGCTTGAGCGGGCCGGACAGCTCCTGCGAGCACAGCTCAGCTCCGTGGCCGGCACGCAGCTCATCGGCTCGCAGCCCTGGCAGGGCGTTTGAAATGACCAGCAGTTATTCCCTTTGTTGCGGTCACGGCATACCTTCGGGATGCGGGCCCCACACGGGCACGGCATCGGCGAGGATGGCATCGATTTCCTGTAGGTCGGCCTTGGAAAGCTCGATGCCGGCCGCCGGGGCAGTCCCGTCGAGCTGGGACGGACGGCGCGCGCCCACGATCGCGACGTGCACGGCGGGATTGGCGAGTGTCCAGGCGACCGCCAGCTGGACAAGGCTGATATCCCGCCCCCGCGCCAACCGCTTCAGCCGCTCGACCACCGCTAGGTTGCGGCGAAAGGTCTCGCCGGTGAAGTCGGGGCTCGTGCCGCGCCAGTCACCGGAATCGAAGGTCGTGGACTCGGTCATCCGGCCCGACAGCAGACCGTGGGCCATCGGCCCGTACACGAGCACACCGATGTCGTGCTCGGCGGTGTAGGGGAGGATTGTCTCCTCGATGTCCCGGCGGAACAGGTGGTACGGCGGCTGCAGTGTCTCCACTCGTCCGAAGCGGCCCAGCGCTTGCATCTGCTCGACGTCGTAGTTGGACACGCCGGCGTGACGGATCTTTCCCTCCGCGACCAGTTCTTCCAGCGCCCCGGCTGTCTCCTCGGGTGGGGTGTGCAGGTCGGGCCAGTGGACCTGATAAAGGTCGATGTAGTCGGTTCCGAGGTGGTCCAGGCTGGACTCAACTCCCTTGCGCAGCCATTCCCGGCTGGCGTCGCGGACCAGGCGGTCGCCGTCCATGCGCAGCCCGCCCTTGGTGGCAATGATCACCTCCTCGCGGCTGGTCCGTTCCCGCAGCGCCGCGCCCAGCAGCTGCTCGGCGACGCCGAACCCGTAGCCCTGAGCTGTGTCGAAAAAGTTGATCCCTAGCTCCAGGGCGTGATGGATGGCGTCCTTGCTGTCCTGGAGGTCGGCGCTACCCCAGTCACCGCCGAAGGCCCAGGTTCCGAACGCGATCGCGGAGACCTGGAGATTTGTTTGTCCGAGTCGAACCTGTCGCACGCTACTTCCCTTCTGCTGGACTTGTCGCAGCGTGGCCTGCCGAAGTGGTCAGGACGCAACTTTCCTGCCCTAACGGTGCCGCGTCACAGATCAGGTGTCGTCGCAGCCAGCATCCATCTGGGCTGCCCTTTCCCGGCATCCCGGGATACCGGCTACCAGGGGTGGACAGGTTTAACTCTGACTTCTACTGCTCAGGGATCTCCTGGACTCCTGCCGAGACGGTGCGAGACCAGGAGCATCGCCGCGAAGATAGCCGTGGCCCAGGTCGCGAGGACCGCGATCGGCTGTGCGTGCTGGTGGGCCGGGAAGTAGACCGCGTTGCGCAGCGCGGTCACTGTGGCGCCGGACGGGAGCCACTGCGAGACGAACGCGAATGGGGCAGGAAGTAGCGGCGGCGCGACGGCCCCGCCGCACGCGCTGTTGCCGAGTACGACGAAGAACAACCAGGTGGGCACGATCGCCCAGCGGCCGATCAGCATGACCATGAGCGAGGTGAAGGACGCGACCGCCATGAGGTGGAGCGCGAGGATGCCCCAGCTCTCCAGCACCGGCAGGGCGAGCCTGTGCAGCAGCGGCCCGTCGACGAGGGTGAAGGCGAACGGCCCAGCGACCGCCAGGGCGACGACGAGCACCGTCCACTGGCGCAGCGACAGCGCGCCGGCATTCGCCCGGACCTGAAAGACGGTGATGAACCCGATGATCGTCGTGACGAGCATGAGGTAGAAGGTGTCGACACCGTTGGGGTCGGCCGGTCCGAGTGGGTGAGTGTCGACGACGCGCACCGCCGGATCAACCGCGGAGATGCCCTCCAGCACCCGCGCCACCGATGCTCCCGCCGCGCTGGCCACGTACAGGGTCGGCCGGTTCGACGTCAAATCGAGGGCTGTGTAGATGTTCTGCTCGTCGATCGCGTGCAGGGCGGCCGGGACCGAGGGGTAGCGGTGGAAGTCCAGGCTGCCGCGCGCCACCCGTTGCACCGCGTCCACCGTGCCTGCCTGCCCGGCGGGGTCACCGACGAGCCCTGCGTCAATGTGGTGCGGAACCGGGTCGCCCAGCGCCAGCGTGTACGACGTGACGAACAGCGTCCCCATGACGATCGTCAGCAAAGAGATAACGGCGGCCTGCTCTATGGCGGACCAGCGGTGCTCACGGAGGTTGGCCAGGCTTCGGAGGTACGACGCCACACGCCGCGCCGCCTTCGTCAGAACGTCGATCAGCTGCTGAGCCAGCGTGGGGAAGCTCATTGAAGCTCATCTTGGTTCGTCGAGTAGGTCTCCACCAGTCTCCCAGCACGGGAACATTCGGCATCGCCACGGCAGAACCGGATCCACAGACTCAAACCCGTATGCACGGCAGATGACTAGCGAGATACTCATGGCTATGACGATCAACGGGGAAGCCACGAAGGATCGTCCCAGTCAAGACGGCGACGTCGTGGCTGCGGCCAAGCTGCGGGTGGCCCTCGCCGAGGACGACATCCTGCTGCGTGAGGGCCTGGCCAGCGTTCTCGAGCGCCACGGTTTCGAGGTGGTGGGGCAGGCCGCCGGTGCCGCAGCGCTGCTGGCGGTGGTGCGCCAGGAGGCGCCCGATCTGGTGGTCGTCGACATCCGGATGCCACCGACGAATACCACCGAGGGCCTGGAGGCAGCCGCGCTGATCCGCCAGGAGTTCCCGCAGATCGGCATCCTGGTCCTGTCCGCCCATGCCGAGATGGAACACGCGATGGAATTGCTGGCCACCGGGCGGGGGATCGGCTACCTGCTCAAAAGCCGGGTCGTCGACATGTCCGACTTCGTCGAGACGTTACAGCGCATCGCCAAGGGCGGCTCGGTCGTGGATCCCGCGCTGGTGCGGGAGCTGGTGTCGGCCCGCCGGCGCAATGACCCGCTGGCCGCACTAAGCACGCGCGAGCGGGAGGTGCTGGCCCTGATGGCCGAGGGGCGCTCCAACGCCGGCATCGCACGCCAGCTGTGGGTCACCGAGGGGACGGTCGAAAAACACGTGCGCAGCATCCTGGCCAAGCTGTGCCTGCCCGAAACCGACGACAACCACCGCCGCGTGCTCGCAGTGATCAAATTCCTAGAAGCTCGCTGACGGATCAGCGTCACCGGTAGAGCCGGGTCACGGTAGCGACGTCGGCGTCGTCGAGACCCGATGCCGCTGCCTTTTCGTAAAGTTCCCGCACCACCGTGGCCCCGGGCAGCTCGGCATCGGCCGTTCGGGCGATGTCGATGGCCAAGCCAGCGTCTTTGGCGCCGAGTACAGTGCTCCACCAGCCCTCTTGGGAACCGGTCAGGACGCCCTCGAACCGGTTCTTGAGCCCTGGCGCGACTAGGGGACTGTTGCCCAGCAACTCTCGGAGCTGGTCGTCGGTGAGACCACCGCAGCGGCCCACGGCGAATGCCTCCGCCAGGGCGACGATCTCCGACAGCAGCAGCAGGTTGTTTGTCAGCTTGGCGACCAGCGCCAGTGGCGCGGTGTCGTATCTCCGGACGGTGTTGGACAGCGAGGACAGGACCGGCTCAAGACGGTCCACCAGCCCGCCATTGCCCCCGGCGAGGTACACCGCCTGGCCTGCCCGTACCGCGAGGGGACTACCGATCACAGGCAGGGCAAGGAAGCGGGCCGGGAACGCCTCAGCGAGCTCGCCGCTGAGCGCGGGCGACACTGTCGAGCAGTCGACGTAGATGGTCTCGCTCGCGGTCAACGACCGTAGCTCACCCAACGCGACCTCCCTGACAGCGTCGTCGTTGGCCAGCATGGTGATCGCGACATCGGCGCCGTCCGCAGCGTCGGCGACGCTGTCCGCCTCCCGACCACCCGCGGACACGATCTCGCCGGCCTTGCCCTTCGAGCGGTTCCACACTGCCACCCGGTGACCGCGCTCAAGCAGCCTCCCGGCCAAGGCGCGGCCCATCCGTCCCATGCCCAATACTGCGATGTCCATGCCTGCCTCCTGATCACCATGACGCTGACCTGGTCGCACCAGAACAGCTTTGGCCACATCCTTAGATTGGCCTTTGCACGCCTATATCGTCTTCCACGCCAGCACCCAACCGGGTTTCCCATCCGCTACCGGCCGCGATACCCGCTAGCTGCAACGGACACTCGCAGGCCTTGCATCCGACGTCGGTGGTCGGACGTATGGCGCTCGATTGGCTGATTCCGCTGGCCAGCTTGAGCTGACCGCTACTGCGGGTCGGTAAAGCTGCCGGGGCTGTTGTGCGTGGCGCGCCACTCGGATGTGCGCTGTGGGTTGGCGTGCGCGAGGGCCCCTCGCGCACCGCTGGCGTCAAGATCGGCGGTGTAGACGGGCGTGCCGGGCTGCTGGCGCCAGGACTGGTCGAGGCTGCCGGCGTCGGCGAACAGATCGCGCGGCAGGTCGGTTACGTTCTTTTCCGGAATGGTCACAACGACGAGGTCCTTGTCGCGGCTGCTTCGGTGACCGACACCGCGCTGGCCCCGGTCTGCGCGGCTAGCTCACGCAGCGTTTCGGGGCTGCGGGAGTTGGCCACCGAGACCTCATGGCCCAGTGCGGCAAGACGCCTGGTGAGCGTGCTGCCGATGTTACCTGCGCCGATAACGCCGATCTTCATGTGCTCTCCTGTGCGGTTTGCCGTCGGCCACCACTCGATACCCTTCCTTCGTCGCCAGGGCGATGTAGCCCGAGGGTCGCCGGCGCCCCTACCTCGAGGGGCTATTCCAGCCAGCTGGTAGGGGTATTGGTTGCAGACGGGGAAGACCGACCATCGCCAAACCGCGACCCTGGCATAGAACCGCCGGCTCGGTAGCAGGAGGCGGTAACCGAAGGAGCGCGACATGTCCCCGGCAGCAGACCCAGCCCCGCAGGCACCCGCTGTGGAGAGCGCCGGGCGCGGGCGCCCCACCAAACCGAGTTGGATATTGGTCTTTGTTGTTGGCCTGGTGATGTGGGTGGCGACCGTATTGGTCACCTTCGCGACGGCGAACTCCAATCTGATCCCAACCATTATTCTGCTGGGCAGCTTCCTGGTCCCCGTCACGTTCGTCACTTACGCCTTCGGACACGCCGACGAAATAGTCACCACCCAGCGCGTCTTCATCGCCTTCATCTATGGCGGTCTGCTCGGCGTGCTGGGCGCCTCCGTCCTGGAATCGGCGTTTCTCCGTCCGCAGTCGGGGCTGCTCTACGTTGGTGTCGGGTTGATCGAGGAGGGCGTCAAGCTCGGCGCGCTGTGGTTGCTCGCCCGCCGCCTGCCCCGTTACACCATGCGCGACGGGATGGTGCTGGGCGCCGCCGTCGGGTTCGGCTTCGCGGCTCTGGAAAGCGCTGGCTATGCC
>DASTBN010000551.1:0-3911 GCA_035712045.1 Pseudonocardiaceae bacterium | reverse complement strand
CGCGAGGACCCGCAGGTAATACCGGGTGGCGGCGCTGGGCCGGGTGCCCGCCCCGAGATTCCTCGTAACATCAACTGCCGCCGTCGCGATGGACTGTTGGGTGGCATTGCAGCGGGTAGCACTGGGGCTGCCCTGGAGGGGGGCTGGCCAGTTGATGACGTCGCACACCTATCGGGTATCGATTGAGGCGGAGGGCACGGATGCCCGTCCGGCCTGGATGGAGCTGGTCCACCAGGACCAGAGCCTCGCGCTGTCGAAGACACCGCGATGGACTGATTGCATCTGCAGCTGTGACCGCTTCTCAGACGCGACCTTGTTGTTCCGGGGCGACGATGGACGCCGGCTGATCCTTCCTCGCCTGAGGGCAACCGGGATATCGTCCTGCCTCGGATTGTTCGCATCGCCTCCGCGCCATTGGAACCTTGGTGCTGACACGAGCGGTGTCGTGAGCGAAGGCGGCCCGCCGTCTCCTGCGGAGACCCGGGCGCTGATTCACGAAATCCGGCGCCACACGGGTCTGCGTACCCGTATCGTGGTAGGCAACGATGAAGCGCGGGTGTGGGCCTCGGTCGCTCCCAGTACAATTTATTCCATCAATCGGACCGCGCAGGTACTCGATCTTCGCGGTGGTTTTACCGTAGTGTGGTCAAAACGTTTCACAAGCAAAGTGAGATCCAATTCCAGAAAAGCGGAGAAGCGGGGGGTCGTTGTCGAGTCGGACAACACCGGCCGGTTGATCCCCGTCTTTGACGTGCTGTACCGCAGCTCCGTGGACAGATGGGCTCAGGAACGCGGCTATCCATTGCCGTTAATGCGCTGGCTCTCGCAGCGCCAGCACCCGCGGGGTAAGTTCGAGGCGCTCGCGCGCAAGCTGGGTGAGCATTGCACGGTGTGGATAGCGTGGCGGCACGGTGAGCCTATCGCCGGTGTGATCGTCTTGACCGGGGGATCCCGGGCCACGTATTGGCGGGGCGCGATGGACAAAGAGCGCGCGCGGGGCACCGGGGCGAACGAGCTCCTCCACCGCTGCGCTATCGAGACCGCGTGCGCTGGCGGGCTCCAGAGCTATGATTTTGGCCTGTCTCAAACTGACGATCTCAGAAGATTCAAGGGTACTTTCGGGGCGGCCGAGGTTCCCGTGGGCATCTACTACTTCGAGAGAATTCCGACGGCGGCGGCCGAAATCAAGTGCTTCCAGGCGGCTAAGCGGGCCATCCACGCGGCGTCGCGGCTCGCCCGGGCAGGCCGGTGAGTGGTGCCGGGCCGCCCCGATGCCCTCGGGGCGGCTACTCCCGGTAACAACGGCCGGGGCTCACCCGATACAGCGGGTAGGCCGTGCGCTACGGGCGGGGGCATGTGAACTTTGGGGGACATCATGCGACGAATTGTTATTCGCTCCGTAGCGGCCGTGGCCGTCATCAGCGGGGTCATCGTCACCGGCGCCGGTGTGGCCGCCGCTGATCAAGAACGTCCGGCGGGCGGTGACCGCCCCGCGACAGGTGAAGCGGCCTGCGGCGCGGGCGAACTCGACTTCGAGTCTGGTTGCTTCCTTGGTTGGGGCCGGTTCTTCAGGTAGGCCCGTTTCGCCGTCGCTAGTCCGTCCCGGACCGGCACACCTCGTATTTTAGGCCCTCGCCGTACTCTGCCCCTGTGGCCGTGATCCGGGAGCTCGCTGGCGGCGGGCGGGCGGTGGAGGTGGAACCCGAACGGCTCGCCGGATTCCTGGAGCGCTTCGCCACCAGTCACGGGGGAGCGCTGACGACTATGGTGAGGCCACACCAGGTGGATGTGGCGGCGGCCGATGGCATGATGGCGTCGATTCCGGTGCCCTTCGGCCCGCTGCGGCTCGCGCCGGGGGAGCGGCGGGGCCTCGCGGCAGACGAGTTGATCGGGCACCTGCTCATCCCCCGGATGATCGGGCTGGTCCTGGTGCGATTGGGCGGGTATAGCGTCGGAATCGCCCGCGGGGGGACGGTGCTCACCTCCACCACCGGTGGCCGGTTGGTGCATAGCCGGTCTGCGGCGGGTGGGCAGTCCCAGCGGCGTTTCGCCCGCCGGAGGGAAGGCCAGGCACGCGAGGCGCTGCGCGCGGCGGCTGACGCCGCAGCGCGGGTTCTGCTGCCCCGCGCTGCGGAACTAGAGGGTGTGGTCCTCGGCGGGGACAGCGCTGCGCTGCGCACGGTCGCTCTCGACCTGCGGCTGACCGCGCTGATGGAGCGTGCCGAGCCCCGGGTCCTGGACATCCCGGAGCCTCGCCGCGCGGTGCTCGATGAGGCCGCCCGGCGGGCCCGGTGCGTCGAGGTGCGGCTGCCCGCGCGCGGGTCACCGTAACCCGGGTGCGCCCGCCGGTACGATAAACGCGTGGTCGCGACACGCTGATCTGCCGCTGGCCCCGCGCGTTGCGGCGTGCGGGGAGTCGACCCCTGCCAGGCGACCACCTTGGAGCGACCTCGTCGTGATCACTGCAACTGACCTTGAACTGCGCGCTGGATCCCGGATCCTGCTCGCTGGCGCGTCGCTGCGGGTGCAGCCCGGTGACCGGATCGGCCTGGTCGGCCGCAATGGGGCTGGCAAGACGACCACGTTGCGGGTACTGGCGGGTCAGTCCCTGCCCTATGCGGGCGAGGTCCGGCGCGGCGGGGATCTGGGGTACCTGCCGCAGGATCCCCGTGAGGGTGACCTGTCGATCCCGGCGAGGGACCGGGTGCTCTCGGCCCGCGGGCTCGATCAGCTACTGCGTGAGATGGAGAAGTCTCAATCGGAGATGGCGGAGCTGGTGGGCCGCGACGAGCAGAGCCGCGCGGTGCGCCGGTACAGCCAGCTGGAAGACCGGTTCTCCGCGCTGGGCGGCTACGCCGCCGAGAGCGACGCGGCGCGGATCTGCGCCAATCTCGGGCTGCCCGACCGGGTGCTCGCCCAGCCGTTGCGCACGCTCTCCGGCGGGCAGCGCCGCCGGGTCGAGCTGGCCCGGATCCTTTTCGGCGCCTCGGACGGCTCGGGTGGCCGCTCGGCCACCACGCTGCTGCTCGACGAGCCGACTAACCACCTGGACGCCGATTCGATCACGTGGTTGCGGGATTTCCTCACCACCCACGAGGGCGGCCTGGTGGTGATCAGCCATGACACCGATCTGCTCGCCGCGGTGGTGAACAAGGTCTGGTTCCTCGATGCCGTCCGCGGTGAGGTCGACCTGTACAACCTGGGCTGGCAGCGTTACCTCGACGCCCGGACCGCCGATGAGACGCGACGGCGCCGGGAACGGGCCAACGCGGAGAAGAAGGCCTCCGCCCTGATGGCGCAGGCGGACCGGATGCGCGCGAAGGCCACCAAGGCCGTCGCCGCGCAGAACATGCAGCGCCGGGCCGCTCGCCTGCTGGCTGGCGCGGAGACCGAGCAACGCGCCGAGCGGGTAGCCAAGATCCGCTTTCCGCAGCCCGCCGCGTGCGGCCGGACCCCCTTGCGAGCCAGCGGGCTGGCCAAGTCGTATGGCTCACTGGAAGTGTTCACCGGGGTGGACCTCGCGGTCGACCGGGGCACCCGGGTCGTGATCCTCGGGCTCAACGGCGCGGGGAAGACCACCCTGTTGCGGCTGCTCGGCGGCATGGAGACCCCCGACGCGGGCCAGGTCGAGCCCGGGCACGGCCTGCGGGTGGGCTACTTCGCGCAGGAGCATGACACGCTGGATCTTGACGCCACGGTGTGGGAAAACCTCCGGCACGCCGCGCCGGACGCCCCCGAGCAGCAGCTGCGCACCCTGCTGGGCGCGTTCCTGTTTCGCGGTGAGCAACTCGACCAGTCGGCCGGCAGCCTGTCCGGGGGTGAGAAGACCCGGCTGGCGCTGGCGGCGCTGGTGTCCTCGGCGGCCAACGTGTTGCTGCTCGACGAGCCGACCAACAATCTTGACCCGATCT
>DASTBN010000550.1:0-2838 GCA_035712045.1 Pseudonocardiaceae bacterium | reverse complement strand
GTAGACGATCGCCTTGAGCCGGGGCCAGCGGCTGGGGGCGATGGGGAACCACTTGCGGTCGGCGTCAGGGATGACAGGCCCCCGCTGGGTGCTGCTGGTACCGCTGCGCGGTCGAGGCGAGGTTTTGGGAGGTCGGTGGATCCCGCTGGCTAATTTCCTGATCACGCTGCGAGGCTGAGTTCGAGCCGGGCGAGGTGGCTGGTGCGGGTGCGGTCCATGGAGTGGTGGTTCCAGTAGGCGTGGAGGCGGATGAGGTTGAGGGCGACGGCGGAGAACACGTGCTGGAGGTGGACTTTGCGCAGGCCGCGGTAGCGGGCATGGCGGGGTGTCGCAGACGGCGACGGCTTGGTGGATGGTGCCTTCGACGCCGGCGCGCAGAGCGAAGGTGGCCTGCCAGGTTTTCGTGTCTTGGGCGGTGCGGGCCTGGTGCTGGGCGGTGTGTATGTCCTGGGGGTGCACGGTGAGCTGGCGGCGCCGGGTGCGGGAGGTGGTGCACTGCTCACGCACGGGGCAGGGCCCGCAGGTGGCTGAGACGAAACTACAGGTGACCACGCGGGGTTTTCGGTGACTACCGGGAGTGGTGCGGGCAGGGGTGATCGACCGGCTGGTGGGCCGGTCGAGGGGTGAGCTGTGGTTAGGCGGTGGGTTCCAGGGTGAGGTTCTGGCCAAGGGCTTCGAGTTCGCGGATGAGTCGGCGTTTGCGGGCTTCGGGGTTGTCGATGCGGCGGGTGAAGTAGTCCGGGCCGGGGTCGCGGTAGGCGGTGGTCTCGGCGAGCACATGCCAGATGATCACGATGAGGGTGTGGGCGGTGGCGGCTTTGTGGCCGCCCTTTTTGCCGAAGCGGCGGTGGAAGCGACGGAACTGGGCTCCCACATAGGTGCTGGTGCGTCCCGCGGCCCAGGCGCACTCGGTGAGGATTTCGCCAGCCACACCGCGTCCAGCGCGTCGCTCTTGCGACCCGGGACATTCTTGACATGCTGGGCCTTCCCCGCTCCCTCACCCGGGGTTCGCACCGCCACCGCCACTATCTTCTTACCCACATCGATCGCGGCCACCCGCTCATACATGATCTCCACATTGGGTCCCTTCCCCGAACCACCAGTACAGCGCGTCACCCGCGGAGCCCGCATGAACATCAAGAGTCTGAGACCCGCGCTCGATACGGCGGCAACCCGGAGTACCCAACCGGGGCGGGCTCCAGCATCAATCTTTCGGTTGGGCTCAACCCGCGCCAAGCCACAACGACGTCAGCGGGCGACGCCCCGCCAGTTTCAGCGACCCGCGAGCGCCGCGCCAGAGGCATCAAGATCTTTCGGGAAGCTGATCACGATGGTGTCAGCGCCGCGTTGCGTGACCGGGTTCCACGAGGAGCTGGTCTGTCCTTGCGGGCAGGTGGCCTGCTGGTGGTCGAAGTCGATGGTGAAGCTGGCGCGGTCGAACCCGGCGCCGGCCCTGGCCTGGGGTGACTGGCCGCCCAGCAGGGGTGTGATCAGCTCGACGCCGAATTAGGTGCGTGAACTGGTCATCAGCGCGGCGGGCCAGCCACGCACAAAACAACTGCGTGGCCACACCAGCGACCCTCGGGCCGTCCCCGAAGTTGTACTGGCACCACATTCCCGGCTCGGGTTTGCCCCCATGGCCGATGCACCCGGCGCCGCCCAGCCGCCTTCACCCCAGCCACCGCACGCCGGGTCGTGCGCTCCGAACCCCCATAACCCAGCGCGACCAGCTTCTCGTGCACCACATCGGCGCGGATCTTCCCCCGCGACCGCTCCACCCACTCCTCCAGCTTCGGCAAGAACGCATCAACCAGCATCGGCCGCCGCTCGGCGCGCACCGGGCTCAACCGCACCTCCTCCCGCGCCTGCACCCAATGAGCGACAGTGTGATGAGAACACCCAGCCCGCTCCGCGGCGTCGCGGTGGCAGCCGGTCAAGTCATACGCTTCAGAATCTCCATGATCTCCTCGGCAGACTTCACTCACCCCTCCTCGGGGAACTGAGCAACGGTTAGCCCCGCTCAGCACACCCGCAGAGGGGCCCCACGCCCGGTAGGCACGGGTCGAACAACAAGTCATGTCGGGCAGATCTGATGACCCTCGGCGGGCAGTTCTCATGACCCACCGGGCACTTAACTGGCCACCGATGGGTAGTTTCTCGTGGCCGCCGACAGGCCTGCTTTAGCAGCTGCTCCTGCCGTGGCTGGGGTCGACCCGGTCAAGCGGGGAAGCAGTACCTCGGGGCACCTTCACAATCTCTATCTCGCCACCCGGGACCGCGTGCCGGGTCCGCATTTCCCGGCGCACCGAGTCAAACGGGACTTCGCCGATACGTGGCAGAGCCGCGCGCAGGGCCGCGACACTGCTGCTGGCTGCGGCCGCCGCAGCCAGCAGCGCGCCCTCGGTCCCGCCGGATCCAAGGTGCGCGTTGTTGCGGAGCGCCGCCACTTCGAGCAGGGCACGTGGGCTAGCACCGACTCTGGTTGAGCGAAGGGCTGCGGGTAACGAGGGAACGCCCCGTTTGGCGCGTAACAAGAGAGGAACTTGCTCCGTCGGAGGAGATCAAATGCCGAACACTGCCGATCGAAGTTTCGATGTAGTCATCGTGGGGGGCGGCATCGGCGGCTCCACGCTAGCAGCGATCCTGGCCCGGCATCGCGTACGGGTACTACTGGTCGAAGGCGGTGGTCATCCGCGTTTCGCCATCGGCGAGTCCACCGTCCCAGAGACGACGTTCGGACTGCGGGTGCTCGCCCGACGCTACAGCGTTCCAGAGATCGAGAACCTCGCCACAAACGGAGCACTGCGCCACAATGTCAGTACCGCCTGCGGGGTTAAG
>DASTBN010000549.1:0-2139 GCA_035712045.1 Pseudonocardiaceae bacterium | reverse complement strand
GGCGGCGTTCGTGGACTGGACCTATCAGGTGGGACTGATGCGTCTTTCTGGAATTGCCGTCCAATTCCGGCATCGAGAACTTCAAACCTGGTTAACAACTCATGACAGGCCAAGTGATGCCTTTTCGTGAGCTAATCGTGGTAAACGCCAAGCCAAGACATCCTCAACGAGCTTTGACGGTTAAGCAAGATGTACGGAGATGGTGATACATTTGAGGCGCAAAACAGACTGAGCGGGAGAACAGGATCTGGACATCTCACCCGCTACAACACTCATCGCCCACCACAGCCTACACCCACCCCCAACAGACCCACCCCGTCGCGGACCTAACGTAAGAGTATTCGGAAGTCCCGTGAGAGAGCATGCCAACGGTCGGCGTGGCCGGTTGTCGAGGCCGCGTCGGTGCGGGGTGTTCGCGGGATAGTTCTATCCAGTAGGTGGTGGCTGTGCCCAGGTGCGCAGTTGTTCGGGGCTGGCGTTCCAGGGCAGAAACCGTTGCAGTGTCGGCCCGGTGAGGGGTTTCCCGCCGTTGCGGCCGCAGGCCTCGAGGTAGCCAGTGAGCCAGGTGAGGGGGTTGAGGCCGGCCTTCTGGATGGTCGCGGTGACGGTCCAGACTCTGGCGGCGAGCCGGGTGGAGTCCTCGTTGCGGGAGCCGCCGACGTTCTTCCTGGTCACCGCGGGGCTGCGGATCATCCGTTTGGCGGCGTTATTGTCCAGGCTCACCATCGGGTAGCCGCAGTGCGCGGCCAGCCCGTCTCATTCCCGACTCGGTCCAGGCCCGCTGGTCCATCCTCAGCACCGGGCGCACGAACATGTGCCGCGAGCAGGCCAGCACCATCACGAACGCCCAGACGGTGCGCAGCCTCCCGGTGACCGGGTCCAGCCAGCGACCCAGCCGCCCGTAGTCGATCCGCGCCTGCTCACCGGCCCCGGCCAGCCGCGGGTTCCACACCACGACCTGCGACCGGCGGGCCTCCCCGGGGATATTGGCGGCGACATAGCGGCGGAAGCTGGCCACGCTGGCCGCCAGGCCCCGCTCATCCCGCAACCGCTGGTGGATCGCCGGCATCCGCACCCCGGCCCCCATCCGCGCCACGATGTAGTCGTGGTGCCCGGCGATCGCCGGCCAGCTCACCCGCCGCAACCGGCTATCAGCCAGCTCCGGGAACCACTCCCGGACCAGGTCATGCCATTCCCGCTCGCTCTTCACCGGTCCGCCCAGGCTGATGCCGGCCGCCACCACCGGGGCGATGTACTTCCGCAGCGTCTTGCGGTCCACCCCCAGGCTCTGCGACATCTCGTTCAGCGACCGGCCCGCATGCCAGTGCACGAGTATCTCCACGACGTCGATCACGTCGAACGTTCTCCTTGCCATCGGCCCCCCGTCCTGAACGGGAGGGAAGACCGCTCCTACCCGATAGCCAGCTCCACCACGACACGCACGCCTTCCCCATGGGGAATTACGTGATCGGGATGGGGAATTACGTGATCGCTACCCCCTCAGAGCTGGGGAATTACATGAGCGCCGACAGACCGAAAAGCCCACAGCGCGCAACAGCTGGCCGACCAGCCACCCACCGCGAGGAGACGATCAGCGAACTCCGCACCCAACTCCGCGAGGCCGCACAGTCACAACCGCACCGTGCCAGCTAGTCGGCGAGCCGCCACACAGAGCCGATGACCAACCAACAGGGTATGTTGCCGAATTACAGTAACCTCCCGCGTCCATGAGGTCATCGGCGCTGGCTGATCTGCACGGACATCAGCTTGTCCGCCCGCCAGGCCAGGGTCCCCGTCTCGCTGGGGTCCCGTTTCCGGGGAGATGGCGGTGCTGACGACTTCCCTAATTCTGAGTGGCGCTGAGTAGGACGAGCTGCTGCTGGGCTGGCCGTAGCGAATCACGGGCAGGGCGGTCGATAGGGCAAGTCCGATGAAATGAACTGTTTCCATTTCGCGGGGGTGAGGGTGTTGGTGGTGAGGGCACAAATTCGCTGGATAGCGTGGTCGACGTTCGTCTCCCATAACCGAACCGTGTTGTCGGTGCTGCCGGTGGCCAGGGTGTGCCCGTCTGGGCTGAACACCACCGAGCGGACGTAGTTGGTGTGGCCGGTGAGGGGTGGGCCCAGTGGGGTGGGGTGG
>DASTBN010000548.1:0-10921 GCA_035712045.1 Pseudonocardiaceae bacterium | reverse complement strand
CAGTGCCACCCGCCGGTAGGGGTGAGCGCTAAGGGTGACCCGGGATACGGCCTATGACGAGGATACGCACAAGATCCCTGAGCACTCCTGGTGGCACTGATGCCCCTGATGCGAAGCAGGAGCGGGGTCTCCGCTCCTCGTGACTCCCGAGGAACTCCCGGGGTGCTCACGTCAACGACTCGGGGGAGGCCCCTGTGAGTGAAGCCTGCGAGGGTAAGCAGATCGTCGGGATTGATTTGCATCGGCGTCGGTCGGTGGTGGCGCGGATGACCGAGGCGGGCGAGCGGTTGGAAACGGTACGGATCTCCAACGACCCGGAGTATCTGCGGCAGGTGACGGTGAGGGCTGGGGAGGCACCGGAAGTGGTGCTGGAAGCGACGTATGGGTGGGTGCGACGTGAGGGTGCATGAGTGAAGTGGGAGGCGCCGTGGAGGTTCGGCTGATGCCGTACGCCAAGCCACAGAGATCGATTCGCGAGCGCCGTAACCCGTACATGAGGGAGTCCTCGCCCATTCTCAGCCAGTTGTAACCGGACAATACCGCGCACATCGGTCGGCTAGTCGGCCATCCTGGCGGTGCGGCACCAACCTCCCTACTGCGGACAGCAAGCTGGCGCGATCAAAGACCTCGGCTCCGTCGGGTAGCGGTGAACCCCAAGCCCTCGCCTAAACGTGCTCCGATCGGGCTCTTGCGCCCGGCACGGAGCCCGGAGGAGCGTCGTCGACCTCATACCGTCCACCTCCCACCAGCCCCGATGTCGGGTTGGCTACGATCAGCGGGCGGGGCCGTTAGCTCAACTGGCAGAGCAAAGGACTTTTAATCCTTGGGTTCTGGGTTCGATCCCCAGGCGGCCCACAAAACCCCTGGTAGGCGTGCTCTGGTCGGTAGCCGGGCAAGAACACGGGACATTTTGGGACACTTGGGCTCGCGCGCCTGTTGGATTGCGTCAGCTTTCAAGGACGGGGCGGTTCGCCGGTCAGTGAGCTTATGGTCTTGGGCCATGCCGATGTGAGGTTGGCCGAGTTTGGTTGCTGGTCTTGCTGGGTAGGCACGTCGTCGAGGAAGCTGGCGTGGGTCTTCCGGAGCGTGTGGCTGACCAGTCCCTCGATACCGGCCTCGTCGCGGACGTATCACCTCCACCGTCCGGCGCGGCGACGCCCACCGCGTCGGCGGTCTGCTGTGGGAACCCACTGGGAACACCGCACCAGAACCCACCTACGGAGACCCTGCCGCAGACGCTGCGGCCCAAACGCTGTCAACCAGAAATGCAATCAACCGCCAGAACTGGCGCTAGTACACGATCATCTCGTCCTGCGTTAACGCTGGTCAAGGGTGGCGGGAGCGGAGGGATTCGAACCCCCGATCCCTCGCGGGACGCTCGCTTTCAAGTCGTCGACCCGGTAATCAGCGGTGACCACTCCAGCAGTATGGGCAGGTCGTAGGCCGGGCGGTGGCCACTCCCGGGCCTTGCTGATCGCTAGCGAATGCAACCACAAATGCCACCACTGCGATCGCGGCAGTGGACACGGTGGGGCAAGATGACTCGTGCGGTTGATCATGGTTATGGACTTGCCGGGTCGTGGGCGAAGCGGTTCTGACGCCTCCGGGGCCTCGTGGTTCACGGTCAGGGCACGGCGCACGGGCGCAGTGGCGCGCCGGGCGGGACGAGGGCGGCCTCCTCCGGCGTGATCGCCCGGGAGTCGGTGGCGCAAAGGGCGTCGAACCAGGCCTGGCCGCTTGAGGCGAGGGCCTCGGGCATGGAGCCGTTTCGGATGACGGCCACCTCGTCGTCGTGGCCCTCGCGCGGGTGGAGGTCCCAGGAGTCCTGGATCGGGACGATCCCGCTGAGGCTGGCCTTATCGACAGCCCAGAACTTGAGGTTTCGGTCGAGCTGGCGGGCGGCTTCTGTTTAACCATCACGAAGCCGTCCGGGGTGGCCCCGACGATGCCATCGACGTCCGGGACGAGGACTCCGCTCCTGACCGGCTTCAGCGTGTTGGCGTCCAAGACGTGCAGGACGTGGTTGGTGTGATGACGCCGACCTGGTTGCGGTAGCGGTCGAAGGCCACCGGAGTGCCCGAGAAGCTGCGTAGCAGCGGTAGTGAGGTGGGCGCGACCTCCTCCTCGTCGGAGATGGACCACAGGGCCAGCTTTCCCGCCGAGTCGGTCACCAGCAGCTGATCGGTCGAACACCGACAGTATGAGCTGATCATCATCGAGGCCGTCGACTACCGCGAAAACCCTGTCCGGTGTAGTGATCACGTTGGCCGTCCCGCCCCGGCCGCCGGACGAGACAAGGGCGTAGTCACAGAGCACCTCAAGCCCGGGCAACGCGCGCTCGACGTAGTGGTCCGTGTACGAGGTGTCACTGTACACCTGGGTCAGGACCTGACCGCTAACCACGAAGCGGTCGCCGACGAACAAGGACCTGCCGAGGTCAGGCCCGAGCCGGGCAAGCTCCCGGCCGTCGGTTGTGCTGTGGACGTGGAGCCCGTGGTGGTCGTCCCGGGTGACCGCGTACCTCCCGTCCGCCGAGACCATGGGCTTACTTTCGGTCGCGGCGAAGGGCGTCAACCAGTCGGGATGGCCGCGCAGCCGGTAGAGCGACGTCCTGCGGGCAACGTACGCCGTCAGCGACCGGTCGGGCCCGTCGACGGCGGTGATTAGCGACTGAGTATCGCGTATACCGACCGCGTAATACGGAGCGCCCGAGTCCTGCACCCGCCACATTGTGGCGATGACGCGTCGGTATTCGGCCACCTGGAATGCCGAGGCGAGGTGTATCGACTCGTCGAGAAGGCGAACTCCTGGCCGGGCAGTGGTGCACGCTGACAGGTAGGCCAGTTCGGCCCTGCGCAGCCGTAGTCGGCCGATATCGGCGACGGTGAGTGGGGGTCGCCAGACGGTCGTGTACGAGCAGCGCGCTCTCGGGGGGTCGTTCGAGGTCGGTGACTCCGTCACAGGCGAGGTACGCCCAGGATCGGTCCGCCAGTGCGGCCAGAACGCGGTCGCGGAGGGCGTCTGGTCCGGTCAGGTGCTGCACCCGCCAGAGAAATGCCTCCACGACGGCATCGGCCTCGCGGGCAGCATTTGGCAGCGCCGATTCCCCAGGGTTGTCGACATCGTGACTACGGCAATCGCGGGCGGCCCTGTCCTTTGCGGCATCAGCGGTTGCCGCGCATCCAGCAGTGCTCGGAGCGTCGGCGTGTAGCCGGAGACCACGTATTAGTCGCACCCGTGTGTATGCGCTTACCGGCGCGCCAGGGTGTAGCCCGAGCTGCGCGGCGTATCGCACAGGCGCCGGGTGCCCTTCGCCGCCTATGGCGATGAGATCTGCGACCACATCGAGCAGCTCAACGGGTCGATGTGTGTCAACGACCTCGCCAAGCACCTGGATCCTGCGGTGCCAGAGTTGGAACCATCGCGAGGATCTCATTCTGAACAGGCAAGAGGGCCAATCGTAGGCTCCGCGGTGTGGCTAGCACGACTGCAGGGTGCAGGTCAGCGCCCTGCCGGACACTCCCGTGGTCGCGGTGTCCTGTCAGCATGACGCAGAACCTGAGGATGATCGCGGCCGCCATGGTGCTGGCCGTGCTGGTCGCGGGGTGCCAGTCGCTCGGCACGAACTCCGGCGGCGCGCTGGCGCAGCCATCGGCGCCCGGCGTTGAGGGCGGTTCGCCCGGTGATGGTGGCGTTGCGGGCGAGGACAACCCCGGCGACGAGGGCTCGGGCGGGGAGTCTTATATCGATGCCTCGATACCGTTGCCACCGTCGACGGGTCATGTGCCGCCGAAGCCGGGCGGGGTGCTGCCAGAGAACCGGATCACGACCTGGAATCCCGGCGTGACCTACGGCGGTGGCGGAATCCGGCGGCGCGACAAGACATGTGCGGAGCTCACGCCGAGCGGCGGGGACGACACGGCCCAGATCCAGCGGGCAATTGACCAGTGCCCGGACGACCAGGTGGTGCTGCTCGGCAAGGGCACCTTTGAGATTAACGGCGAAGGGCTGACTATCGCCCGGTCGCGTATCACCCTCCGCGGTGTCGGTTCCGGCGTGCCGGGCACCGGCGAGGGCGGCACCCGCCTGGTAAAAGCCGACGGAGAATCCAACCGGACGTACGCGGTGCTCTACGTGCAGGCTCCCGGCCCGGACCTGCGCGCCGACGACTACCCCGCGCCGTCGATCGACCTGGCCGTGGATGGCGTGAAGGGCGAGAACGCGGTCAGGCTGGTGGACGCCTCGGCGCTTGAGGTTGGCGAGTATGTGCTGCTCGACCACGTCACCAACGGAGACCCCAACGTGGTGTGGAACTACAACCACGAAGGCCCCGGTGAGGGGACTCGGCGCTGGTTCGCCCGCCAGGACAGGTCCCTGTCGCAGATCATGAAGATCACCGCGATCGACGGCGACACGGTGAGTTTTGAGACCCCGTTGCACACCACGTTCAAGACCGCCTACGACGCGCAGCTCACGCGGTTCGTCGATGAGAGCGGCAGGCCTAGCTTCCTGGAGTGGGTCGGCATCGAGGGCGTCTTCTTCGAGGGCGGTATGGGCGGCGACTATCACGGCAACGTGGCGATGGGCCGGTGCGGCTACTGCTGGATCGCTGGCATCGAGAGCAACCGCAGCCTCGGCACCGCCGTCGGCCTCTACTCCACCTACCGCAGCGAGCTGCGCGACTCCTACATCCACTCGACGGTCGACCCCAACCCGGGCGGCGGCGGGTACCTGACCGGGATCAACTTCGGCGCCTCGGACAACCTCATCGAGAACAACATCATGTGGCAGGGCAACAAGATGATCGTGGCGCGGGCCAGCGGCGGCGGCAACGTGATTGCCTACAACTACATGCAGGACGGCTACGGCGACGGCTACAAGAACATCCCGGAGATCGGGCTCAACGCGGGCCATTACACGACCCCGCACATGGAGTTGCTGGAGGGCAACGAGGCGTTCAACTTCGGCGGCGACTCCGGGTGGGGTAACTCGATCCAGATCACCGCCTTCCGCAACCACATCACCGGCACCCGGCGTGACGCCGGGCACCTGGGGCTCACCGACGAGGTGCTGCGGCGCGTGGTCGGCCTCGACCGCTACCAGTACGACTACAACTTCGTCGCCAACGTGCTCGGCGAGCCGGACATGACACCGGTGGGCAACCAGTACTTCGTGGACGAGATCACCGCGTCGAACTACCTGGACTTCGCCGCCGAGCAGCGCGACCCCGTGCCGATGTGGCTGCTCGGCTACGACCAGAACGCCCCCGAAGGCGAGCAGTTCGATCCCCGAGTCGCCGAGACGACCATCCGGCACGGCAACTTCGACTACCTCACCAAGCGGGTCAGCTGGGACAACGATCTTCCGAAGGACCTGCCGCCGTCGCTCTACCTCACCGAAAAACCCGCGTTCTTCGGCGACCTCCCCTGGCCGTGGGTGACCCCGGAGGCTGACGGCGAGCGGGTCGCCACGCTGCCGGCCCGGGCTCGATTCGACGCCATGCCGACGCACTGATGCAACTTGAAGGCGACTCCCCAGTTGTGGCACTAGTTTGTGACCGTGGCCAGGAGCCGCTCGGCGTTGTCCAGGGAAGCCGAGACGCGCACCTTCCACCCCCTGCGCCGGAAGCTCGGCATCAGCCGGGCGACGGACACATCAGTCCTCCAGTTCACTCGCCGTCCAGCCCTCGGGCACCACAGCCGGACCGAGTTCGAAGTCCAGCGGCTGCTGGCCGACGTGGGTTGTCGAGTCTAGAAGTGCGGGTCAACCGGGCAGTACACCTCGTGCTGCTTGTCCACGGCACCCCATGTAGGCAGCAGTGATGACTACTATTTGTGACATATCCTCGTTAGAACTAACACGATAGTGAATAGTCGGCCCATGCGGGGCATTTGAAACAACCTGAAGTTATCTTAGGCCCACGAGATGGGCGTTGAGGAGGCGGGATGGGTGCGGTGGTGGTCCAGGCGGTGTACCGCACGTTCGACTCTGAGACCACGCCGGTTCGGGCGCTGCGCGGTTGTGACCTGAGCGTCGGGCATGGGGAGCTGGTCGCGGTGATGGGGCCGTCGGGATGCGGGAAGTCGACGTTGCTCAGCCTGATCGCGGGGCTGGATCGGCCGGATGACGGGGAGATCACCGTGGCTGGTCAGGTGCTGGGCGGGATCGACGATGGCGGGCTGGCGGCGATGCGGCGCCAGCACATCGGCTTGGTGTTCCAGTTCTTCCACCTGTTGGAGGGGATGACGGCGCTGGAGAACGTCGCGATCGCGGCCATGATCGCTTCGACGCGCCGTCGGGCGGCCGAAGCCAGGGCCCGTGACCTGCTCGATCTGCTCGGTATCGGCGACAAGACAGATCATCTGCCGGGCAGTCTGTCTGGTGGGCAGCGGCAGCGGCTGGCGATCGCCCGCGCGCTGGCCAACCGGCCTACCGTGCTACTGGCCGACGAACCGACCGGAGCGCTGGACTCCGGCGGCGGCGCGGAGATCCTGGAGCTGCTGCGGCGCCTGCACCGGGACGGGCAGACCATCCTGCTGGTCACCCACGACCCCATCGTGGCCGGCGTCGCCGACCGGGTGGTCCACATGCGCGATGGGCGGGTTCTCAAGGAAGCCACGGTGCGGTGAGCGCGGTGCGGCTGTGGGGCTGCCGGTTGCTGCGCCGACGGTGGCGTTCGGTGATTGTGCTTTCGCTGCTTGTCGCACTCACTGGTGGTGTAGCCATAGCGGCGATCATCGGGGCCCGGCGCAGCACCGTGGTGGTCGCTGAGACGCTGCACGAGCGGCGGCAGCCGGATGTCATCAGCATTCCGGCACGCCCGGGCTTCGACTGGAGCCGGATTGTCGCGCTGCCTTATGTCGAGGCGTACGGGTTTTTCGCGTCGGGGGGGTTCTGCATCGAGGAGACCGGCAGCCTGGAGGCACCGGACGCGCTGTTCACGCTGCCTCCGGCCGGTGGCGGGATGTACGACACGATCATGCGTATCGACGCGGTCGAGGGACGGACTCCGACCGGGCCGCGGGAGATCGCGATCAACCGCATCGCGCAACAGAAGTACGGCTGGCGGATCGGCCGGCGCCTGCTCGTCTCGGGCGTGGCCACTGGACAGCTGGATGCCTACTGGAACCGGGCTAAGGACACCGGCCGGACCTGGGGGCCCATGATCGAGGTCACCGTTGTCGGGATCTTCGCGGGCGACGATGCCTGGCGGGTGATCACTGCCGGCGTCGGCGGGCCGGGCGTCGCGCTGTCCACGTCGTTCCTGGCCACCTACAGGGACCGGTTCGACTACCGGGTCGACGCCGTCCTACGCCTGCGGGGTGGGGACGCGGACGTGCCGCGCCTGCACGAGGACATTGGCCGGATCATGGGCGATGACACCATCCCGATCAGCAACGTGAATGACGCGAAGCGGCGATTGGAGCGCACCACGACGGTGGAGGCCGTCGCGCTGGTGCTGTTCGCGGCCGCGCTGCTGGCGGCCACGTTCGTGCTGGTCGGGCAGGCGCTGTTCCGGCTGGTCCGGGCCGGCGCCGACGCCGGCGATGTGCTGCCGGTGCGGGCGATGGGCATGGCCACCCCGGCCGTCGTCGTGGGTCTGGCGATTCCCGGCCTCGCCGTCGCCGGCCTGGGCGCGCTGGGCGCGCTTGGCGTCGCGCTCGCGATGTCCCTGCGGGTGCCGATCGGCATGGCGGGCACGTTCGAGCTCCATCCCGGCGTCAAGGTTGATCCGCCGGTGCTCGCCGCAGGCGTGGCGGGGCTGGCCGCATTCACGGCACTGGCCGCGCTCGCCGCTGCCTTCCTCGCTGTGCGCGAGCTGACGGCCGCACGCGACGCCGGCTCCTCGCGCGCTGGCCGCCCTGTCGGCCTGCTCCCGGTACCCCTGACTATTGGACTGGGGGTGCGGTTCGCGCTGGAACGCCGGCCCGGCCACAGGCCGGCGGCGAGCCGGGCTGCGCTGGTCGGCGCCGTCGTCGGGGTGCTTGGCGTGGTAGCGGCCTGGACGGTCACGGCCGGGATCGACGACGCCATCGCGCATCCGGAGCGCGGCGGCCAGACGTGGGATCTGGAGTTCGACAAAGGACTGTCCGACCAGGTCATCACCGGCGACCCGGACATCGCCGCGGCGACCGAGCTCTACCGGGCCGAGGTGAAACTGGGCGGACGCACCGTGATGGCGTACTCGGCCCGACCGATCGGCACGCCGACCAAGCCGGTGATTATCTCCGGGCGACTGCCGGACGCTGCGGACGAGATCGCGATCGGTCCGGCCACGGCAGAGCGCCTGAACCTGCGGGTGGGCGACCAGGTTCCCGCCGGTCGGCAGGGCAGCCGCCCCGTCCGCGTCGTCGGCACGACGTTCCTGCTCGAGTACGCCGGCTACAACGCCTACGACGAGGGACTCCTCGCCACACCGGCCGGGCTGGAGCGGCTCGAGCCAACCGGCAACGGGCTCTGGTTCTACCTCATCGACGTGCGCGAGGGCGCCGATCCAGGTGCGGTCCGCGATCACCTCCGCAAGGCGGGCGGGATGCTGAGGTCCTGGCTACCACCGGCGGGTGTGGCAATGCTTGACCGGCTGCGCGGATTGCCGGTGTTGCTCGGCAGTTTGCTGGCCCTGCTTGGCGTGGGCACGGTTGGCCACGCGCTGGTCAGCTCGGCGCGCCGACGGCGTGGCGAGTTTGCTGTCCTGCGTGCTCTTGGCCTGTCCGGGCGGCAGGTGCGGGCCGTGATCATGTGGCAGGCTGCCACGCTGGCGGCCGTCGCCGTCGTGTTCGGTGTGCCGCTAGGAACCCTGGCCGGGCTGCTGGCCTGGCGCGGGATCGCCACCTCGATGCCGCTGATCTACGTTCGGCCACTGGCCGTGCTCGCTACCGCGCTTGTCGTGCCGGCCACCGTCATCGCCGTGTACGCCATGGCGGTATGGCCCGCCAGGGCGGCCGGACGGGCCCAGCCGGCGCGGATACTCCGAGCGGAGTAGAGGCTGATGGTCGCGTTGCTCGCCAGTGCCTGGCTCGCCGTTGGTGCTGTGCTGTCTGCCGGGACGGCCACCCGCCGGCTGGCCGTTCCCCTCCTCGTGGTCGCCGCGGCGCTCGCCGTCGCGGCGTTCGGGCCGGCCGGGACGCGGGGTGTGGCGGCCGGCGGTGTGGCGGCCGGGATCGTCTGGCTGCTGGCCGGGTTGCCGGACGGGCGGCTGGCCACGGCACCGCGCCGCTGGCTAGTTGTGCTGGCGCTGGTTCTTGGTCCGGCCATGGGCGCCTGGAGCGCGCTGGCTGGCGTCGTCGCCGTGACGGCACCGGCCAGCGCGACCGGCATCGCGCTGGCCGCCAAGCGCTACCCTACGGTGGGCCTGACCGGTCGGCGGCGCATACTGTGGGTGGTCTGGGGGCTGACCTTCACCGGCGCTGTGGCCGCTTCGGCTGGGCTCGCCTCCGTTGTCCTCAACTGGCCACGGGCACCGGGGGAGGTCGCCGTTGGTGCGCTCGCCGCCGTGCCTCTCGGGCTGCTCGCGTCGGTCTGGCCAATCACCAGCCGATGGGTCGATTCGGTGCTGGACGCGACCGTGTCACTGCTGGCCGTCGCCGCCGTGGTCGCCGGAGCCGAGGGCTTGGCCGTGCTGGCCCTCGGCCGCTGGCCGGTGGACGGCGAGCGGGAAGTCCTCGGCCTGTCGATCGTCGCGGCGGTGCTGGTCGCCGCCGTACAGGCCCGGTTTCGTCTGGCGGTCACCGATCGGGTGAACCGCTTGATCTACGGGAAGGTGCAGTCACCGGCCGCCGCTCTCGCCGCGTTTCCGGCCCGGATGACCCGCGCGGTTCCACTCGGCGAGTTGCTGCTTCAGCTCGTCGAGATGCTCCGCTCGGCGTGGCGGCTAGCTGCGGCCGAGGTGTGGACCAGCGTCGGCGACCGATTTGAGTTGACCGCATCCGTCCCGCCGAAGCCGCGGCACACCGTGTCGCTGTCCGCTGAAGAGACCACCGTCGTCTCCCGGGCGGGGGTGTCCGGCGGCACCTGGGCCGCACTCTGGCTCAAGGATGTCGTCGGCGACCGTGATCAGGAAAGACTCCGGGTCGCTCCGCTGGCGCACAGCGGGCGCCTACTGGGGCTCCTGGTGTGTGAGCGCCAGCCCGAGCGCGACCCGTTCACCGCGGCTGACGACGCGCTGCTCGTCGACCTCGCCCGCCAAGTCGCGCTTGCACTGCGCAATGCCAAGCTGGACAGTGCGCTGCAGGCCTCGCTGGCCGAGCTGAGGACCAGCAACGAGGAACTGCGCAGGTCGCGGGCACGCCTGGTGGCCACTGCGGATGCCGAGCGTCGCCGACTGGAACGCGACCTGCACGATGGGGCCGGGCAGCACCTGATGGCGCTGGAGATAAAGCTGCGCAAGGCCGCGGACGCGATGACCGGCAAAACGGCGGACCTGCTCGAGGAGCTGCAAGCCGACGTACGGCGCACCAGCACCGAGCTGCGCGCGCTCGCACACGGTATCTATCCGCCGCTGCTGATCTCCGACGGCCTGTCCGAGGCGTTGCCCGCGGCGGCATCCCGAACCGGCCGCCCGTTCACCCTCGACGTGGCTGGCCTCGGCAGGTACCCGCCCGAGATCGAAGCGGCGGTGTACTTCTGCTGTCTGGAGGCCATGCAGAACGCCGCCAAACACGCCGGCCCCACTGCCACGATTTCGCTGCGCGCCGACATCACCGGTACCACGCTGTGGTTCGAGGTCCGTGACGACGGTACCGGTTTCGATCCCGCCGGCCGCCGGCCAGCCGACCCAGCGTCGACTGGACACGGCCTGGACAACATGGCCGACCGGATCGGTGCCTGCGGGGGCACCCTGGTCATCACCTCCGCGCCGGGCGTGGCCACTACCGTGCGCGGCGACATACCACTGGAACAGCTGCCATCCGGTGTGGCTACC
>DASTBN010000547.1:0-11230 GCA_035712045.1 Pseudonocardiaceae bacterium | reverse complement strand
GCGTTACCCGCAGCACCGGATGGCACCGCGCCCACCAGGGCGTCCATTCACCGCTCCCTTCCCGCGTCGGGGCGAAGCGCTCAGCCACCACGGTAGCGCTGCGCCCCGCCGGGCGGAGGCAGGCTAACGGCACAACGGGATCTGATCGCCGTGGTTGTCGGTGCACGGGCTGGTGACATGGTCCGTGCTTGTCGCCTATCCTAGGGATTCGGCTCGTTGCTTGGCATTGGAGTGGGTCGCCGTGGATCGCTACGCTCAGGGTTCTTTGGCCGCCGAGCGAAATGTCATAGACGATTTCCTCTCGGTGCCTCTCAGCAGGATCTGCCTGGGCATCGACGACAGATGGGACGAAGAGGTGCGGCGGGCGCTGGCGCCTAGCCGCCAGCGGAGCCTCCACGAGGGCGTCACCTTCAACTCGGGGATCTGAGCCATGTCACCGTGGTCGCGATGACGCGGACCCCGGTACGGCCGATCGCCGAGTACGTGCTCAAGGTGGCTAGCCGGTGCAACCTGGCCTGCGATCATTGCTACGTCTACGGCGACCCCGACAAGGGCTGGCTCCGCCGTCCCACGGTGATAGATGTGACTACGGTCCGCGCCGCCGCCACCCGGATCGCCGAGCACGCCGCCCACCACGGTCTGGACCGCGTCGCGGTGATCCTGCACGGCGGGGAGCCCCTGCTGGCCGGTGCCGCTGCGCTCGGCCGGATCCTGGCGGAGCTGCGATCTGTGATCGATCCGGTCACCGAGCTCGCCTTGCACATGCAGTCCAACGGGATCCGGCTCACCCCAGCCTTGTGCGAGCTTCTCGCGGATCAGGACGTCAAGGTCGGGATCTCGCTGGACGGCGATCGGCTGGCCAACGACCGGCACCGGCGCTTCGTCGATGGCACCGGCTCGCACGGGCACGTCCTGCGCGCGCTGGAGCTGCTCCGCACACCTCCGTACCGGGCCGTCTACGGCGGCATCCTGTGCACGATCGATATCGAGAACGACCCGATCGGGGTGTACGAGGCATTGCTGCGCGAGGAGCCGCCGCGGATCGATTTTCTCCTCCCGCACGCGACCTGGGACCGTCCCCCGCCGCGCCCGCAGGGGCAGCCCAGTCCCTACGCGGACTGGCTGCTGAGGATTTACGACCGGTGGGCCGCCGACGGCTGCGGCGTGCCAATCCGGATCTTCGACTCGGTGCTGTTCCTGGAGCGGGGCGCGGGCAGCGGCACCGAAGCCCTCGGCCCGGGCGCGAGCGGTGTCGCCGTGATCGAGACGGACGGCAGCTGGGAGCAGGTCGACTCGCTGAAGGCGGTGTCCGAAGAGGCGCCGCGCACCGGCCTTAATGTCCGATTGCACTCCGTTGACGAGGTCGCGGCCCATCCCGGTGTCGTCGAGAGACAGGCCGGTGAGTTGCCCCTGACGTGCCGGGCCTGCGCCGTGGTGAACACCTGTGGCGGAGGGCTGTTCGCCCACAGGTTCGGCCGAGGGAAAGGGTTCGCCAACCCTTCGGTTTACTGCCCCGATCTGTTCCATCTGATCACCAAGGTCCGGGCCCGGCAGCAGCGCGGCCCTCAGGGGCGGGCCCGGCAGCGCGTGCTCGCGAAGAACCAGCCGCTGCTGGGCGGGTCAGAGGCCGTCCTGCGCGATCTTGCTGGCGGTAGTCCCAGCGACGCCACGCTCGACTACCTGACGGCGACGGAGTACGCCCTCAACCGGGCGCTGATGGCGCGAGTCGCCGCCGGAGTAACCCACCGCGCCGGGCGCAGGGCATGGGAGCTGCTCGCGGAGCTGGACGAGCGCTCACCTGCGGCGGTCCGCTCCGTGCTCAGCTATCCCTTCATCCGGGTACGGGCCCGCCGGGTCCTGACGGCCACGCGGCCAGCCGGATCGGGCGCCCGCGCCGGGCTGCTGGCATCAGTGGCGGCCGCTGCGGCTGTGCGGGCCGGCGTTGCGGTGTCGCTCGACGTTCCAGTGTGCTACGGGGTGTTGTGCCTGCCGGGGATCGGAACCATGTCCCTCAACGGTGCGGATTCCGCAGTCCTCGCCGTGTCGGCCCATGCCGGGGACTTCGTGGTGCGTCCCGACCACGGGCTGGCCCGGGCCGTGCCGGGAACCGGATCTGGGGCCGACGGCTGGCATCCGGTGCGGACCGTGCTTGTCGATCGTGCGCGGATCCAGCTCGATGATACGGATCCGGACCGCGACTGCTTCGCGTACCCGGTGGCCGCGCCTCTGTCGGCCGGAGTCGCCGACGACTGGCGGGATGCGCTGGCTCAGGCATGGGCGCTGGTGCGGGCCGAGGCCCCGGATCTCGCCAACGGGATGGACGCCCTGATTACGACCATCACCCCGATCCGGCCCATGCCGTACCGGTCGGCCAGGGCGGCTACCTCGCGGGACGCGTTCGGGGCCGTGGCGCTGTCCTTCGCCGCGCCGCCGGTCCTGGGCTCGCTGCTGGTGGAACAGCTCGCCCGGATCATCATCGCTGCGGTAGGGGACGTGTGCGAGCTCACCAGCCCGGAGCCGCCGCCAGTTGATCTGTGGCCGGAGGGGACCGGAGGGCCGGGTATTTCCCGGCTCACGGACGTCTTCGCGAGAACGTTGCTGGCGGGCCTGCGTGCCAGGACCGGCGGGTGGCGGTGACCCGATGGCAGGTGTTAGCCGCAGCGCTAACACGTTGGACCGCGCGGAGATCCGGTCCCACCTGTCGATGCTCGGACTGCCCGCCGGATCGATCTACTTGATCCACAGCTCACTGCGCCGGGTGGGCCCCCTTGTTGGCGGCGTGGCAACCCTGGCAGACGCCCTGCGGGACGTGCTCGGCCCGCAATCCACCATCGTCGTCCCGACTTTCACGGCACGGAACTCGACCACCACCCGCCGGTTCCAGCGCGCCGTGGTCGGCATGACCCCGGAGCAGATCGCGGCCGAAGAAGCGAAGATCGAGGGGTTCCACCGGTCGAGCACCCCTGCCCAGGACGTCGGGGCCTTCGCGGAATTCATCCGTCGGCATCCGGAGGCCGTTCGCAGCGACCACCCCCAGACCTCGTTCACCGCCCTTGGCCCCTCGGCGGCCGAACTGACCCGTGACCACGCACTCGACTGCCATCTGGGGGAGCGCTCGCCGCTGGCGAAGCTATACGCCGCCGACGCGATCGTGCTCCTGCTCGGAGAGGGGATCGAGGACGTCTGCACATGCTTCCACCTAGCCGAGCACCGGCTGTCGGCGCCGGCTCCGCAGCGACTGTTCCGGTGCTACGTCCTTGAGGATGGCCGCCGGACGCTGCGCGAGTTCATGGCGGCCGACGTTGACGACAGCGATTTCGACCGTCTCGGGGCGGCGATGGTGACCCAGGCGCCGTTCGTCCGCCGCAGCCGGGTGGGACAGACGACGGCGTCCTGGTTCCAGCTCCGCGCGGCGGTCGACTTCGCCGTGGTATGGATGTCCCGGTGGCGTCCAGGATCAGCTGCCGAGCAGATTCGGGCGGACGTATGATATCGGACGGAAAGTGCGGCGACCCAGCGAGGAGACTGTCCTGTGGCGCTCAAGGACGAGAACGGCCCGCAGCGCTCTGTCTTCGCCTCGATCCTTGTCAGGATTTCGCCGAGATTGCCGGGCTCTTCGACGAGACTCCGACAATCGTCATTGTCGCCCCGTCGGCGAGCACTCGAAATACCCTTCATGCTTGAGGGATACCGGTACGCCAATATAGTGGGAAACGAGACCCGTGAGTGAGTCGGCAGTTGGTCAGGACGAGCCGGATTTCTTCGTCTCCTACACCAAGACCGATCGGGCGTGGGCGGAGTGGATCGCCTGGGAACTGGAACGCGATCGCTATGGAGTATTAATCCAAGCATGGGACATGGTGCCGGGAGAGAACTGGGTCAACTCGATACAAGACGGCGTGGCGCGCGCAAAGCGCACGATAGCGTTGCTCTCCCCCGATTATCTGTCCTCGACGTATGGGAAAGCGGAGTGGCAGGTAGCATGGCGTGATGACCCCGTGGGCGACCAGCGCAAGCTGATCGTCCTGCGGGTGGCGGAGTGTGAGCGTCCGGGACTGCTGGGCTCGATCGTCTCAGCGGATCTGTTCGATCTGAACGAGGCCCAGACCCGCAGCGAGCTGCGCCGGGTCATCAATCAGGCAGTGACAGGACGAGCCAAACCAACAGACCAGCCCCCGTTCCCCGGACCAGGTCGGCTGCGGGCGATCGAAGTGCAGCCCCGGTTTCCCGGTGCATTGCCGCCGATCTGGAACGTGCCGGCGCGTAATCCTAACTTCACCGGCCGCGATAGTGATCTCGACCGACTCCGTGCGGCGCTGACGAGTCATCCCATGCCCACCCTGTGTACTCTGCATGGAATGCCTGGAGTGGGCAAAACTCAGACTGCCATCGAATATATCCACCGCCATAAGAACGATTACGATCTAGTTTGGTGGATAAACGCCGAGAAGGCTGAGGAGGCTATAGGGATTGACGACCAGTTCATCGAACTCGGCAGCGAAATCGGTCTTGACGTGGTAAAGACCCCACGGGTGGGCGTAGAAGTGGTGATCCGTTTGATCCACCGAGCCTTACGGGACCGGAACCGATGGCTTTTAGTGTTCGACAACGCGGAGTCCTCCCGCGATATCGAAGACCATTTACCACCGGCTGGGTCTGGCCAGGTACTGATCACCACCCGCCGCGACGGATTCCGCGTTCTCGGCGACGTGCTGGATTTAGACGTCCTCGAGCGGGAGGACTCGATAATGATGTTGCGGCGCTGCGCTCCGAGTCTGACCCGAAGTGATGCGGTAGCCATCTCTGAGCGTCTCGGCGATCTTCCGCTCGCTCTGGCGCAGGCCGCTGCCTACCTTGACAAAACCCAGCTACCGGCAAGCGAATACCTGGCTCTTCTTCAAACGCGCGCCGCTGACTTACACTCTCGGGGACAGGCGGACCGGCATCCGAACAAGATCGCCACAATCTGGTCCGCTTCGCTTAACGAGCTTCGCGCAAGCGTGCCGGAAGCGGTTCAGCTACTTACTCTTTGTTCCTGGCTAGCGCCCGAGCCGGTACCACGCGACCTCTTTAACAAACACGCTACCCTGTTACCGGCACCTCTGAACGCTACCGCAAATGATCCCATCGCTTTCGCTGACGCGGTCGGTGCCCTTGCTGACTACTCTCTGGCTCGATGCACCGTTAACGATATTCTTGTTCACCGTTTGGTTCAGGATGTCATCCGGCAGGATGACGGGAATATCACCGGGCCTTCGCCGCTGGATTGCGTTCTCACTCTGCTCCGCGCTGACCTGCCCGCAGAAATCAACGACAAGCCGTCGAACTGGCCGAGATGGAGGCAGTTGCTCCGGCACGTCCTAGCAGCGACAACTCATCAGAATGAGTTGGATTCGACCGCAGTCGCGGAGACCGCTTGGTTACTGGATCGCGCCGGGAACTATCTCTATGTACACGGTCGGCCAGCTGACGCGGTTGGGCTCCTGGAACGGTCCGTCTATCTCCGTGAGCGCATCCCCGGCACCGGAAATTCAGAGATGGCTACCACCTTGAACTATCTCGGCCTGGGACTGGCAGATCTAGGACAGCGGCACTCGGCCATCGAGGTTCTTAAGCGTGCGTTGCACCTTTTGGAGACGGCTGATCAGCCAGATGATTTAGCCATCGCTGAAGTCCTCAACCATCTCGGTTGGGCGCACGTTCTCCTAGGTCGGCTGGCGGCTGCACTCCCAATCTATAAGCGTGCGCTGACTATTCACGAGACCGCCGACCGGCCAGACTGGGGGAAGGTCGCAGCGAATCTGAATGGTCTGGGTCGAGCACTCGCTGACTTGGGTCAGCCTGCGGACGCGTTGCCCTTGCATGAGCGTGCTCTTCAACTTGTCGAGGCCGACGACCTGTGGGTGGGGACCACCTTGGCCTACCAGGGTCGCGCGCTGATGGACCTCGGACGGCCCGCAGAGGCCCTTGCGCTGCTTGAGCGGGCTTTTATCATTCGCGAGACGGCTTACGGCTCTGACCACCCGTGGCTGGCGACGGTCTTGAATCATCGGGGCCGCGCACTCACGGATCTCGGCCGACCCGCAGAAGCTCTTGCTCTGCACGAGCGAGCCTTGGCGATCCACGAAGCCGCCTATGGTCGTGACCATCCCGACGTGGTCGCTGATCTCGATCATATGGCTCGGGCACTGTCCGGCATGGGTCGCCACGACGAGGCCATCGCCTTGCGCCGAAGGATGGTAAAGAAAGATGGATGAACCTCGTGAAGGTCAGGTCGTCACTTTCTATTCGTACAAGGGTGGTACTGGCCGTACCATGGCATTGGCCAATGTGGCCTGGATCCTCGCCTCCGCCGGGAAGCGGGTGCTGGTCGCTGACTGGGACCTCGAAGCACCCGGGTTGCACCGGTTCTTCGCACCTTTCCTTGAGGTGGATGCCGTCCCTGACCGCCCAGGGGTGATTGACTTGGTACGCGGGTACGAGAACCAGGTTAGGCTGGATGTCGACCGCCAGAAGGGCTGGGTGGCGCAGCTGGCACGGGTCGACGATTACGCCTTTCCCATCGACTGGACCTTCGATGGCGGTGGCTCGCTCAATGTGCTCTCGGCAGGTCGGCAGAACGCCGCCTACACGTCCACCCTGGGAGCCCTGGACTGGGACAACTTCTACGATCGGCTGGGTGGCGGCATCTTCTTCGACGCGCTCCGCTATAATATGAAGCGCAACTATGACTACGCGTTGATCGACAGCCGCACCGGCTTCAGCGACGTCGCGGACATCTGCACTCAGCACCTGCCTGATGTTCTGATCGACTGCTTCACTTTGAGCAATCAGGGCATTGACGGCGCGGCCCGGGTCGCCCACGCGGTGACCACCCTGTCCAGCCCGAGACACAAGATTCGGATCCTGCCAGTGGCGATGCGTGTGGACCAGGGGGAGAAAGAGAAGGTAGACGCGGGGCGGCTGCTCGCGATGCGGAGCTTCCCCGGCTTGCCCACCGGGATGTCCGAACCGGAACGGATGCAATTCTTCGCGTCCGTAGAGGTTCCTTACCAGATCTTCTACGCCTACGAGGAAACCCTCGCCACCTTCGGTGACAAGCCTGGTTCCCCGACGTCGCTGCTGGCCGCTTACGAGCGGCTGACCGGCGTCATCACGCGGGGCGAGGTCACGATGCTGGCAGCGATGGACGAGGCCATCCGGACCCGCTGGCGGCGGCGCTTCGAGCGGTCTACGCACCCGGAACAGGCCCCGATCCACCTTCACTACGCGGCCGAGGACCAGATCTGGGCCGAGTGGGCCGACGGCGTCCTGACCAGCGTGGGCATCACGGTAGTGGACGAGGGCCCGATGGAGATCGCCTCGCTGCCACCTTCCGCCGCCGCGATTCTGGCGATTGTCTCGAAAAGTTACCTCGCGGTACGGGGGAATGCCCAGGCGCCGGGCTCGGGCGCCGAGCTTTCCACCTTGGTGATGTACGTCGAGGACACCCGGGTGCGCGAGGTGCCCGCAGAGGCCAGAATCAGCATCGCCGGACTCGATGAGCAGGCGGCGACGGAGCAGCTGCTCAAGCTCGTGAGCAGGGCCGGTGCGCAGACGCCGCGCGAGAGTTCCGGGATCCCTCGCTTCCCGGGGACGGAGCCTCGCTGGTTTCAGGCTCCGGTACGCAACGCGCGCTTCACCGGGCGGACGGAAGATCTGCAACGCCTTCGCCGCGAGCTGCAGGCCGAGAGACGGGCGGTCGTGCTGCCGGTGACGCTGCAGGGAATGGGTGGTATCGGCAAGACCCAGCTGGCCCTGGAGTACGTCCACCGGTTCCGGTCTGCCTACGATCTGGTCTGGTGGATCGAAGCCGACCCACCCCAGTTCATCGACACAGCGCTGATCGACCTTGGTGTCGAGCTGGAAATCCCCATGGAAGGCACGATCGAAGGCGCGCGCTCCACTCTCGAAGCCCTGCGCCGAGGGATCGTGACGCGCCGCTGGTTGCTTGTGTTCGACAATGCGGACGACCTTGAGCGGGTCCAGAACTTCCTCCCCCAGGGGGGGAGCGGCCATGTCCTGATCACCTCGCGCAACCCGGACTGGGCGGAGCGCGCGAACCCGATCCAGGTCGACGTGTTCCGGCGCGAGGAAAGCGTCACCCACTTGCGGGGCCGGGTCCCGGCGATAACGCAAGAGCAGGCAGGGCAGGTGGCGCATGCTCTGGGTGACCTGCCGATCGCCGTGGCTGCGGCTGGCGCCTGGCTGGCGGAGACGGGAACCCCGGTCCGGGAGTACCTGGAGGCCATCGAGCGGCACGGTGCCGGTACCCGGGCCGTGCAGGCCACCTGGGATCTCTCCCTGCAACGGCTGCGGGAACAGTCTCCCGGCGCCTACCGGCTACTGGAGATTTGCTCGGTCCTGGCCCCCGAGGCCGCCCTGGATCTGCTCTACAGCGACCGGCTTGCCGATGCCCTGATCCCCTTCGACACCTCCGTGGCGGTCAGTGACATGCGTGGTGCCCTGGTCCAGCAAATCAACCGGCTCGCCCTGCTGAAATTGGACACCCACGCCGGGCGGATCCGGGTACATCGCCTGCTCCAAGATGTCGTCAGGAGCCGGATGACGGACGAGGAGCCGTCACAGACCAGGCACGAGGCGCACCTGGCGCTGGCCGCGTTCCGGCCCGCCAGCGAGCCCGACGACCCGAAGAGCTGGGACCAGTTCCGGAAGATCTGGCCACATCTGGAGATCTCGGGCGCCGTGTCATGCAACGACCAATCGGTACGCCGGCTCCTGATCGACCGAGTCCGCTACTTGTGGCGTCGCGGTGACCTCAGCCAGGGCCTGGAATTCGGAACCGCGGTCTCCGCGAGATGGGGGACACTGCTGGAGAAGGCCGAGTCGGCCGGCGAGAACGGCGAGCTGCCAGTCCCAGATGTCGATCCGGTAACGCTGCGTCGCCAACTCCTCCATCTTCGCTTCAACATCGCAAACATCCTCCGGGAACAGGCCAAGTTCGCCGACGCGCTAAGACTCGACGAGGAGGTGCTCGCATCGCAGCGCATCCTGCTCGGAGAGCACCACTCGCACACCCTGATGACCTCCAGCGGGCTAGCGGCGGACCTCCGGGCTCTCGGCCGCTACGCCGAGGCCCTCCCGCTGGAGGAGGCCACTCACTCGGCGTGGCTGGCGGGATTCGGTGAGAATCATCCGCGAACTCTGGCTGCGGCCAACAATCTGGCCGCCTCGCTCCGGGCGGTCGGAGACTTCCGCAGGGCGAGGAGCATCGACGAGGAGGTGGTCGAGCGCCGGCGGGTCGTGCTTGGCCATGACCATCCGTACACATTGCACTCGCAGTCCAGCCTTGGCCGGGACCTGCGGGAGGCAGGAGAATACGAGCAGTCCGTGACCTTGCTGCGCGCTGTCCATTCGCTCTCGAAAGAACACCTGGGCCCTGATACGCTCATCACGCTCAACGCCCAGGCCAATCTTGCCTCGTCGCTGCGCAGCACCGGGCGGGCGGATGGAGCTGCGGGACTGCTGGAGGACGCTTACGAGAGAATGAGTGGGCGTTTCGGCCCGGACAACCCGAACGTCCTCTCCTGTCGGCTGAACCGCTCGGCCAATCTCCTCGCCATGGCTGATGTCGCCAAGGCGCTGGAGGAGATGATCGCCGTCACCGAGTCTTATCGCAGCACTCTGGGTGCCGAACATCCTTTCAGCCTCGTCTGTATCAATAACCAGTCCGCTGCCTGGCGGAGAAAAGGAGAGCTCGGGCGAGCGAGAGAGCTGGCGGGGCGCGCGGTTGAGGGCCTCCTGAGATCGCTGGGCGATTCCCATCCCGACTGCCTGGCAGCGGCGATGAACAGCGCGACGTGTCGTTACGAAGCCGGGGACATCGACGGTGCGGCGAGGGAGACGGCCGTGTTGGCGACCCGGATGACCGCAGTCTTGGGCCAGGACCATCCGGATGCGCTGGCCTGCCGGGGCAATCTCGCCCTGCTGGAGTCAGGCAGGCGTGCTGGAGGGCTGCGGGGCGGCGACCCGGCGACGGCGAAAGCTATCAACGACCTGGCAGACTGGTTGGGGCAGCAACACCCGTCAGTTACTTCGTTGCGGGCAGGGCAGCTGATCTACCGGGTGATCGATCCTCACGATCCCTTCTGATGAAGGGACTCTGTTCAGCTACCGGCTCGGCCTGAACCAACGACGCGAAAGGTAATGCCCTGGTCCGGCTCGTCAAGGCCGTCGGCAACCCAAGACAGAATCTCGGGAAGCACCTCCAGAGCTCCGAAATGGCCAATGCCGGCCTGGATACGGAATTCGACCTGCACCTGCGGGATGTGACCGCTCAACCATCGGGTGTGACTGATGGGGGAAAACTGGTCATCCTCGCTGTGCCATAGCAAGACCCGGGAGGTGATGTTCGACAGCGCGATCTCCCACGGTTTACGGAATGCCAGGACGTCGTCGATCCAACCGGCCGCGCCCTGACGCAGAGCCTCCGCATACGTATCGAGGAGAAGGCGGCGGAGGGCCACATCCCCCACCACCCTCTTGTCGGATTCGCTCAGCTCCGATTCAATTAGATCGATAAACCGCCTCGGATCCCGCTGTGTCTGTTCCGTGAGGTACGCGAGGTTGCTCAGCAGGGCCTGCACATCGGCGTCCGCAGTCCCGTACTCCTGAACGTTCTGCCGGTTCATCCCGTGGTACCAGTCCAGGCCGACGGCATCGGAGGGAGCCAGGCTCACCAGGACGGCCGCGCTGGATACCCGCTCGGACAGCACTGCGGCACAGGCAAGGGCATGTGGTCCCCCGCCGCTGCGCCCCACTACGGCGAAGCGGTCGAAACCCATCTTGTCGGCGATGGTGGCCACGTCAGCCGCCGCGTCCCGGACGGTCCGGCCCTCGTGCCGGTCCGAGCCACCGTAACCCGGACGGTCGTAGCAGATCAGTTGCAAACCGAGGCGATACAGGACAATCCCGCGCGGTTTCGGGCCGTTCCGGCTCCCGGGGGTGCCGTGCAGGAGAAACACGGGATATCCGTCCGGGTCACCCGTGACGTCGATGGTCAGCCGTCGTCCATCATCGGTCGTGACGGATTCAATCCTCGGCCCTCGGCCGACCCCTCTCATTTGGAGGACTTTACAGTAGTTCGAGGTCTTGTCTGGAGCAGTTCGATCAAGCCCACACAGGCTCATTTCGGTACAGCGCGCGGGCTGAGCGTCGGCTGACCGCAGCG
>DASTBN010000546.1:0-2344 GCA_035712045.1 Pseudonocardiaceae bacterium | reverse complement strand
CGCGCCAAGGTGGCCGCCTCCCGCGCCTCCCAGGGGTTACCGCCGGTGATCACCGACCCGGCCACCCTGGAGCGCGTCGCCGCCGTGTTCCGGTTGGTGCTCCCGGCCCCGGCGGGGCGCTCACCGCGCACCCGCCGCCGGACGGCAGCAGCCCGCCGGACCCAGGGTGGTGCCGCGTGAGCCCCCCGGCACAGCGAAGCGGGGCGCCACCGCCGGGTGAACGCCCCGCCCCGAAACAGAAACACGATGCCGCCGCCAAGCAGCACAGTGCCACTGACAATAGCGGAGCGCGGCGACAGCGCGAGGTCATCGCGCGCGGGTTCGCAGCAGCACCCGCCGGGCGCCGCACCCGCTACGCGATTGTCATTCCGTCCTGCCCGTTCTGCGGGCATTTGCACTTACACAGATCGGCCAACGCAGTCGGTGGTCGGCGCACTGGCAGCTGCGGTCGTGAATACCGGGTGGTCATCGCAGGCCGGAAGCGGGCCGCGTCGTGACTCAAATGATCCGTGCTCTGGCAACCCTGGGCATGCATCTGTTCCCCGTTGACCACCCCGACCTATTCGAATGCATCGGACGGCACGCTCCAGACAGACCCTGCAACGGGGAACGCGGCAAGCACCCGGAACCGTGGTCATGGTCGCGGGAATCCACCAACGATCCCACCATGCTCGACCGGATGTTCAGCCGCAGACCCCGCAATGTGGGTATTGACTGCGGTCGGTCCCGGCTGATCGTGCTCGACGAGGATGCCCCCGGCGAATTGGACCGGCTCTGCATCAACCAGGGCCAGCTGCTGCCTGTGACGCTGACGGTGAGCACCGGCAAGGGGCGACACGTCTATCTACGCCAGCCCGTCGAGCTGCCGTACACCAATGCCGCTGGCGCACTTCGGAACTACAAGATCGACGTACGCGGCCGCGGTGGGTACGTGGTCGGTCCCGGCTCCCAGCACGCCACTGGGCGCACCTACAGCCTGCTGATCGCTGCGCCGATCGCACCTGTCCCGCCCTGGGTCGCCGCGCTGCTGCGTCCTCCCGCGCCCCCACCGCGGCCGCCGGCTGACATGGCGTTCGCGGGGAGCAAGCAAGCCCTAACCGGGGTGCTGCGGGTGGTGCTCAACGCCCCCGAGGGGAAGCGGAACACGATGTTGAACTGGGCCTCTTACCGCATGTTCGAGAAGGTCCGCGCCGGGTTGCTGAGTGACACCGCCGCTACCGGGATGCTGCTCGACGCGGCCGCCGTCATCGGACTGCCCGAGGGCGAGGCGCGCGCCACCGTCCGCAGCGCCAGGAGGGCGGTTCTGGGTGGCTAAGAAACCGATGGACCCCGCCGTGAAGATCGTCGCCGGGCACGTCTCGGACGTCCCGATTGCTCAGCAGGTGAGGGACCTCGCCAAGGGGCGCCCTGATCTGCTGATCACGAGCCCGGCTGAGTCAGTGCAATGGCTCCGTGACAACATCGGCACCGCTTTGCTCGCTGGCATGTTCCATCGCGGCGGGGAGATCGTGCATTGCCTGCGGATTGGTGAAGAGGGCTACCGCCCGCTGACTGATCGGGACCGTGACGACGACGGACCGGCCCAGGTGCGCCCGATGAGCACGTCTCACATCGCGTCCTACATCCAGTTGTTCTACTGGTGCTACAAGTTGGTGAAGGACGAGACCACCGGGACGTTGCGCCCGGTCGCGACGATGGTCCCGTCCAGCGCTGCCCGCCCAGCGGTGGACTTTCCCGGGGAGCAACCTCACCTTCGGCGGTTGCGGGGTGTCACCCACAGTCCGCTGCCCCGCGCGGACGGCACGATCCTGGACACCCCCGGATACGACCAGCAGACCAGGCTTCTTTACCTCCCGGACCCTGATCTCCTGGTGAAACCGGTGCCGGCCGAACCAACCAGTGCGCAGGTCGCCGACGCGCTCAAGTTGCTGCGGTACATGGTCCAGGACTTCAAGTTCCTCACCGATCACGATGAAGCTAACTACCTCGGCCTGCTGCTCACCCCGCTGCTGCGGGAACTCGCCCCGCCGCCCTACAAGCTGGGTGTGATCGGCGCCCCGCAGCCCGGCTCCGGGAAGTCGCTGCTGGCCGGGGTCTTGCGCATCGTCCACGGCGGTGTGTTCCGCTCGGAGGTACCCGACGACGACGCCGAGATGCGCAAGGTGATCACCACGATTCTTGACGTGACCACTGGCCCGGTTGTGCAGCTCGACAACGTCTCAGGGGTGTTGCGCTCGTCGGTGCTGTCCGGGCTACTGACCTCGGCCACCTGGGAGGATCGGCGCCTGGGCTCCAACAGTCACATGCGCGGGCGCAATGACCGGTTGTGGGTGCTCACAGGGAA
>DASTBN010000545.1:0-7422 GCA_035712045.1 Pseudonocardiaceae bacterium | reverse complement strand
GATGGCGTTCACGCGCAGGTCACCAGGCGTGTCGCACCAGCCCCGCGCCCACCCCACAACAAAGCCCCCGACCAGCAGCCGCAGCTAGACGGCGTTCACACAAACCGTCAAATGATGCGCCTGATGCAATTCTGCTCACTTCGAGCCAGGTGGCATACGAGTGCCTGAGATCATGAAAACGCAAACCGCCAGCACACGAACGGGCAACATGTGACACGGCTTCCCGCTCCGTCGGGAACTCCTTGACCAGCGTCGCTCCAGTGGTGTCGGTCCAGCCAGCCTGCACGGTGTGGTCGTCGAGAACGGTGACGGTGCCCAGCATTCCCGCTCGCACGAGAGCAGGCCGCCAGACCCGAGAGCGAAACAGGGTGCGACGCAGAGGTTTGCCAACCGCGTTGGGGAACACCAGACCGTTCTCCCCCGGCGGGTAACTCTCGCGATGCGCCTGAATGATCTCAACCAGCCACGATGGGAGCGGAACAGTGCGTCGGCCAGCGGCAGTCTTGGGGAACGGCTTGACGCTGGTTTGCCCGCTCACTTCGATGACTGTGCGGATCACTCGGAGTCGTCGTTGATCGAGATCAACCGCGTCGGCGCAAAGACCGGTTACCTCTCCCCACCGAAGTCCGGCACCACCTGCCGTAGCGACGATCGCGCGGTATCGATCGGGTACGACCGGAAGCAGGACGGTCATCAATTCCTCGCGGCTGATGATCCGTTCGTCGGAGTCGTACCTGCGCCGTGGAGGCAGCCGGACGTCCTCGCAAGGGTTGAAGGCAAGCAAGCGGTTGGACACGGCCGACCTGAGGACAGCGGAGGTGAGCTGGTAACACTTCGCGACCACATCAGGTGATCGCCGCTTGCCGAGTTCCGTCACCCAAGCCTGCACCGCAGCGTGATCGATCTTGCTCAGTGGCCAGCTCCCCCACTGCGGAAGAACGTGGGTTCGCATGACCGACGCATCACGCGCTGCGGTAGTGGCCTCCGTGTTGCGGTCGCCCATCCACCGGGCGGCGTGGTCAGCGAACAACCTCCGGCCGGCATGCGGATCGACGTATAGCCCGCGCGTCATCGATGCCTCGATTTCGGCGAGGAATTGCCGTGCCGCCTTCTTCGTCGGAAAAGTCTTCGCACGTTGGTGCCCCGAGGGGTCTCTCCAATTCGCACGGTACGCACCGGCCGGTGTGCGGCTAATATGGGCCATGTTAAGCTCCTTAGGACTGATCGTTGAGCCAGGCATCGAACCGGGCTCGGGGAACAAGCCAGCGACGGCCCAGCCTCTTAGCCGGAATAACTCCCTGCCGAACGAGGTCGTAGGCCATACACCGACCGATGCCCAGGCGTGCTGCGACCTCAAGGACCGTGTACGTCTCGACTTCCGGGAGGTCGTTCAGCGAAACCGGCTCGTCAGGATCAAAACGCGCCACGTCGAGAGGAATGACGTTGGTGTTCACTTTGTGAATTCCTTTCAAGGGGTGTTCCTGTCTCACCGGAAGGTTCCGCATGAGCATCAGGCGGCGTCACGCGCCGCTTCCCGTCGCTCGCGTGCCCGGGCAGCCGCAGAGCGGGCGAGGGCGGTATCCCCAGCGGTGTGGTAGCCGACCCCGGCGAATTCCCAGTGGGCGAGAATGAGAGTGGTGTCCTGCTCGTCGTTTGCTAGCTGGCGTGTCTGTTCGGCCGTTTGGCGTTGGCGGTAGGCCCGGCGTTCAGCTCGGATGGCGCCGAGGGTGGTGGAGTAGCTACGACTTTTTGAAGCGAAGTGGCCTCGGAAGCCGAGCATGTGCACCCAGCGGCGTAATCCGTCGTAGGCGGGGTGTTCGCCGAGTTGCCAGGCGACGCGGACCAGTTGGCCGACGTGGGCGGGGACATCGAGCAGGGGGAGCGCCTCGGGAGTGATGCGTTGCTGGCCGAGGCCGAAATCGTCGGCGCTCTTAGTGGCGTATTTGGCGATGTAGCGCGCGGCGCGCTCGGGAGTCAGCTCGCCGACGAGGCCGCCGTTGACGGTTTGGGTGTCGAATTGGGTGCCGAAGCGCAGCATAAGATCGGGTCCGCCGGGGATCGCGACGGTGAGCCGCACGTGCCCGGCGGCCTGCCGGATCGCCCCGGCCAGTTCGGTCGCATCGAGGCTCAGTCGTGGCGGCTGGTAATCCTCGCCGGGCCCGTCAAGCCGGATCAGGGCATGGAAGTGGACCACGCCGCGCCGCTGAAACTCCGCCACTTTCACGAAGGACACCCGGGCGCGCCGGGCGAACTCAGCGGCGCTCAGGCCCGCTGTCCGGGCCAGGGCGCGGCGTAGGGCGATAGTGAATCGGCGCCAGAGCTCGGGGGCGTGCCAGTTGAACGCGATGTGCCCCGGGTAGTCGTAGCAATCCGGGCAGATCGGCTGGCCGAGGCAGGGATCGTCCTCGGTGTGGATCGCGGTGCACCAAGTGGGCCGCCGGTGTGGGCATAGTCGTGGTGCCCCGTGGGCGGGTCGGCACCGCGCGGGCCCGCCGGTCCGGTCGGCGCGGGTGGTGTGCACGGGCCCGAACCCGGGTGCGGTGAGGGTGGTGAAGACCAGCGGGTGTGATCGGATGGATTCGGGGACGCCCTTGCGGCCGCCAGCTGCCCCGGCGTAGAGCAGCTGCCACATATCGCCCGCGTACTCATGCGAGCAGGACGGGCACACCGCCGCCCGCCGGTTCCCGCACCGGATCAGCAGCACCCGATCCGGCTCGGTCTCCGTCGAGTACACCACCCCTCCCCCGGTGACCGAGCGGTGCTCGACCCGGCCACGGAGCCTGATCGGGCGAGCGCAGTGCCCGCAGTGGGCAACCTGTTCGGCCCATCGATCGAAGTCCGGCCGCCCGGCCCGGGTGATGACCTGCTCCACGGTGTGCGGAGAGAGGGTGATCATGCTGTGCCTCCATGAGGCGATCCAGTGGCGGTGCACAGGGCCAGGACTGCGGGGTCAGGGGTGAGGGGGCTGGTGATGAAGGTTTCGAGGTCTTTGATCGTCTGATCGGGGACCCAGCCAGCGCGGATGCGCAGCGGTTCGCGGATGCCCTCGCCGAAGACGTAGCCGACCCCGGCCTCGGCGTCGGTGATCCGGTTCGCCCACGCTCCCCGTTCGTAGGCCTGGTCGCCGAGCACCATCCCGACGTGCGATTTGGCCGAGACTCGCAGGCAGATCCGGCGGGGGAACAGGTCCCGGACGGGAACGGTGTCCTTGGTGGGTTCCTGGACGTAGCCACGGACGGTGAACCCGAGGGCCCGGCCTTGGGTGGTCAGCAGCGCGAGTCGTTCGGCGATGGCCTCACGGGTCTTGCGGTCGGTGTACTTGGTGAGGGCACCCAGTTCGTCGAACTCCAGCAACTCCAACGGGTACTCACGGGTGATCGGCACGACCCGGACCCGGCCAGCGAACGTGGTTTTGCGGGCGGCCATGGCCTCGATCAGCTCATCGAGCAGCGCCAGGGCCTGCGCGCCGGTGACGGCGTAGCGGTGGAAGATCCCCCGCCCGTAGGCCAGCTCCATGCCTTTCGGGTCGATCCCGGACACCCGCACCAGCCCGTCTCTGATCGCGGGAGCGATGGACACGAGCGGGCACCACATCACCGAGTTCTTCCCCGCCCCGGTGACGCCCGCGGTCAGCGTGTGACTGGCCGGACCGGTGAGCGGGAGATGCCAGTCCTGGCCATACTCGGTGCGCCCGGCCCACACCCGCCCCAAACCCACCGCCTCACCAGGGACGCCAGCCAGCGTGGTGAGGTCTGGGCAGATCACCGGGTCGGCGAGCAGGTCGCGGCGCTGGAAATCGATCGAGACCACATTCGGGGCCAGCTCCCGGACCTGGCAGCGGGCCACCCCCCGGGCACAGGCCAGCGCCCGAGCGGCCTCGTCGACATCTTCGGGTTTCTGGCCAGGGATCAGCCGCACCCGGACCAGATCCCACGACGCTCCGGAGCGCACCCCGAGCACCGTGGGCAGCCGCGCCGGTACCGGCCTCCGGCCGCGACCCAGGGCACGGCTGAGCGGAGTGAGCGCGAGCACGACCGGTGCCGTGTCTTGTTTGATGCCCAGGCCGCAGGCGTAGAGCCAGTCGGGCAGCTTGGGGGAATACACCGTCCAGCGCAGCCACCACGAGCGCAGATGCCGACCCGCCCACGCATCAAACGACCGCAGGCTCACCAGCCGCCAGCCAGCGAGCAAAGCCGCGACCGCACCGGCATCGGCGGCCAGCGATAACCAGCCCCACCAGTGCCACCACGCCACGATCGCCACAACTGTCAGGCTGGTTCGCCAGTGGATGAGCGTCTGACGAAGCGCCCAGAGCACGGCCTTGACCACCAGCCACAGGGCAATCGCCACGGCCGCCACTGCGGCTAACGCTTCCGCGATCTTGATGAGTGCCCTGCCGATTCTGGCCAGCACCCACACGACCACACCCAGGGCGACACCGCCCCCGATCACCACGGCGGTCGTATTCAGATCCATCAGCACTCACCGCCGGAACGCCGGTGGTCACTCGCGCCGGGGGCGCTGACGCCGGTTAGGTGCCGGTGTGGGTGCTTCAGGGCGTGCTTGTCTCGCCGTAGGCTCATGGCAGCTCCTCTGTCCGCGATTGATGGGTGGAGCACGGCGCCCGACCGGCCTCGGTTTCCAGGCCCGACCGGCCGGGCGCCGCCTTCAAGGGGTGATGGCCTCAGCCCAGGCCGCCCACGCGGCACAGACCTCGTCCTGCGCGACCTCGTAGGCGCCGTAGGCCTCCTGCCAGGCCACGAACGCGCCGCGCTCGGCCTCGGCCGCTTCCTCACGCAGCTGCTCGGCGCGCTCGTGCAGCTCTCTGAGTTCGGCCACATCCGGACTCATCGTCGACGTGCTCATCACGAACCCGACCCCGTGACTGCCTTCGCCGACCCAGCCGGAGTCGCTGGCATGGGAACGATCGAGTCCGCCCGGAACGCCACCCCGCCGCGACCGTCGATGACCCACGGTGTCGCGACCAGCCTGACCACCCTCACCAGCTGCCGTTTAGCCACCTTCGGCTCCCCGGGCGTGGTGACTTTGATCACTTCGGCGCCGGTCTCGTCCATCGCCACCAGCTCCGTCACGTGCAACGGCGCACCGGTCTCCCGATCCGTTTTCTGCCGGCCGTCGTTGTCGTTCTTGGGTAGCGGAGCACGAGACACCACAAAGTCCACGCCGTCAGTCTTGATTTCTAACCGCATCTGGCTCTCTTCCTCCTCCAAGTGCGGGGCCCCTCGGCCCGCACTCTTATGAAACGGCAAGATGACCGTTTTGGCGGGGTCTGCGAACTAGTCCGGAACTAGTCCGATTGCTAGTCCCCCTTCGTGGAGATGTCGGTGTGACCGGTTATCTTGAGCAAGCGGGTGACAACGAGGGGAGCCTGATCGAATGGATGAGCCGAGCCGGTCAGGACTGCGGCAGGCACGCCAGGACCGCGGCTGGACGCAGACGGAGGCAGCCGAGCAACTCGCTCGCCTGGCGTGGATGCGCTGCGGTGAACGAGTCGGAGTGAATGCCGACATGATCGCCAAGTGGGAGCGCGGGGAGAAGAGCCCGAGCCCCCGCTATCGCGAGCTGCTGTGCCTGCTGTACGGGGCGACACCGGAATACCTCGGCATCGCCCGGCCCTCGGCGAAGACCGCCAACCCGGCACCGATAGCGGCATCGGCGGCAGTGACCGAGAATGGCTTAGTAGACGCCCTTGGCGGTGCCGCCGCGATCCTCGATCAGCTCGGCCCTGCGGGGGGCATCTTGCAGCCACGGATCTTCGAGACGTGGAAGGACGATCTCATGCGACGCCGGGTCGCGCTGAAACTGATGGGGATGATGCCTGCCGCTCTGGCATCGCCCCTGGCGGCCGAGTCCGCACGACGAGTGCGCTCCGGAAAGCCCACCCCTGAGAACGTCAGGGACCTAGAGCACTTGGCCGACCGGTACCAGGCGCTCTACCACTGCACTGCCCCCGCCGCGCTCATGACGCCCGTGATAGCACACCTGGCGACGATCAGTGATCTGCTCCGCCAGGATCCCGCGCCAGCGGAACGCCGCCGGCTGCTGGTCAACCGGACCCGGGTCGCCACCCTCGCTGGCCGGCTGTCGTTCTTTGACCTCCAGGATTCGATGTCCGCCCGGGCGCATTACAGCCTCGCGTTTGAAGCCGCCCGCGAGGCCGCCGACCACTTGCAGGCCGCCGCTGTGCTCGCGCACGTCGCGTTCATACCCGCTGCGGAGCACGGATTCACAGCCGCGCTGGACTACTTGCACGGCGCCGGTGAGCAACTCAGCCTCCAGCCCTATAGCCCGATCGCATCCTGGCTGGCCGCGGTGGAATCGGAGATGCACACCAACGCCGGGAACCCCACCGCCGCGCTGCGCTGCCTGGACCGCGCCCGCGACGCACTGGCCCTCCCGGGACTAACGCTCGAGCTGCCGTGGTTCGACTACTACGACGCGACCCGTCTTGCCGGGTTCGCCGGGTACGCCACCCTGCGCGCTGGCCGCTTCGATGAAGCTCGCGCCGAACTCGGTACCGCGCTGGGCCAGCTCTCTCGCTCTGCGGTCAAACAGCGTGCCGTGTTCCTCGCCGACCTCGCGACGGTGGAGCTCCACAACGGGAACCTCGACCAGGCCTGCGCGATCGCCGCGAACGCCGCCGGTCAGCTTCACCAGGCCGGGTACGCCACCGGCGCCGGGCGGCTGCGCGGTCTGCGGACCGCTCTCGAACCCTGGAAGACCACCACACCCGTCCGTGTCCTGGATGAGCAGCTCGCCGCCCTGAACTGAGAACGGACAGGAAGGACACACCGGCTCATGTCGCCGATCCGCGCGATCTGGTTCGACGTCGGAGAAGTCCTCATCAACGAGACCCGCGAGTACGGCACCTGGGCCGACTGGCTGGGCATCCCCCGGCACACCTTCTCGGCCATGTTCGGTGCGGTCATCGCCCGTGGCGAGGACTACCGGCAGGTTTTCCAGCACTTCCGCCCCGGGTTCGACCTTGATGCTGAGCGGCAGGCCCGGCTGGATGCTGGTCTGGGCGAATACCTCAACGGCAACGACCTCTATCCCGACGTGCGTCCCTGCCTGCAGGCGCTCAAAGACGCCGGGTATTTCGTGGGCATCGCGGGGAATCAGACCACCCGCGCCGGGCGGTTCCTGCGCGAACTCAACCTCCCTTGTGACGTGCTCGCCACCTCCGACGACTGGGGCGTCACGAAGCCAGACCTCGCGTTTTTCAGCAAGCTCATCGCGGTCAGCGGCCACCAGCCTGCCGAGATCGCCTACGTCGGCGACCGCCTCGACAACGATCTGCGCCCCGCCGCCACCGCCGGTCTCCACACGGTCTTTGTCCGGCGCGGCCCATGGGGGTACGTCATCTACCAGCCCGGTACCGCCGACCTCGAACTCGACTCG
>DASTBN010000544.1:0-2483 GCA_035712045.1 Pseudonocardiaceae bacterium | reverse complement strand
AGCGGGTCGTGCAGGTAGTCCCAGCCCATGAAGCCGGCCGCGATCAGTGACAGGACGCCGACGATCGACATCACCGGTATCCCGGCCAGCCGCCAGTTGACCGAGGAGTTCTCCCAGACCTTGCGCTGCCGGTAGGGCAGGACGATGGCGGCGACCGAGGTGATGAAGAACGACAGGATGAAGCCGAAGATCCCGGTCAGCGTCTTGAACGGGGAATCCGGGCGGGTATAGAAGTACAGCGCCGCGATCGAGCCGAGACCCATGACGGTCAGGGCGTTCACCGGGGTGTGCCGGCGCTCGTTGACGTTCGCGAGCCAGGACGGCATGACCCCGTCGATCCCGTAGGCGAGAAGGTTCCTGGACGCGTTGAGGATCTGGCCGGGGAGCCACGCGTAGGCCCAGAAGATGAACGCGAAGCAGAGCAGGAAGGCGACGACGGCGTTCCCGGTCGCGTAGGACGCCACCTCGCTGTAGGTCGGCGCGGTGCTGAAGTGGAGCGCTGCCCCGTTGTCGTAGGCGAGCGCGCCGAGGAACGTGGTGCCGGCGGTGCGCTGGAGCATCCAGACCAGCAGCATGGCCCCGGCCGTCGAGATGACCGCCGCGGCCGGCATCGACCAGATCTGCACCCGGCCCGGCCGGCGCACCTCGCCGCCGATATAGGCAGAGGATTGGTTGAACACCAGCTCGAGGTAGATCCAGGTGATCGGGATGATGGTCCAGTACAGGCTGAACGGGGCGGTCACGAAGCCGTTCTTTTTAGCCGCGGTCATTACCGCCTGGTAAGGGTTAGATGTCCCGGCGGTACTGGCCAGTGAGTGGTTGAATCCGGCCTGGAAGCTGGCCGGGTTCTTGGGCAGCAGGACCGCAATGGTGAGCAGGACGCCCAGCATCGCCACCACAAACAGGACATTCTGGATCCGGAAGTAGAAATTCATGCCGGTGGCGAAGATTACGACCAGGATCACTATCAGCGCGGTGCCGGTCAGGAACGCACCGGTCGGCGTGGACAGCCGGTCGCCCCACGTGATCAGCCCGGGGTTGTTGGTCAGCACACCCAGCGAGCGCAGCAGCGGGGTGAGCCCGTAGTAGGCGAAGAACGCGGAGGGCACCCCGCCGTAGAGGATCCACCAGACGGTCTGGTTCCAGTTGGACATCATCCCCCAGGCGGGCCCGAGCGCGCGGCTCACGTAGACGTAGTCGCCCCCGGAGCGGGGCATCGCCACGGACAGCATCGCGAAGACCATCGAGGTGGGCAGCACGACGACGAGCGCAAGAACAAACGTCAGCTGGATGTTGGCGCCGGGATAGAAGGCCGGGATCAGTGAGAGGGCGAACAGCGTCATGAGCCCGATGCTCACGAACATAATGTTGTAGACCAGCACGCTCCATTTGCCCGCTGCGCGGACGAGGCCGGTCGCTTGCCTGACATATAGCCCAGCCTCGTCATGTACTGCCATGGCCAGCCTCCTGTTTGTGAGTAAATGTCAGGAACTTCTACCCTTTTGGCTCGGCGGCATTTTAGCCCGTGACGAACCGGTGCGAGGTGAGCTTGGCCCGGTTCAGGGTCAGGATCGAGCCCTGCAGGACCCCCTCCGGGTACTGGGATCCGGGGTTCACCACGACGGTCCGCCCCAGCTTGCTGGTGGCGCGGGATTCGTGGATGTGGCCGCAGAGCGCCACGACCGGCTGCACCTCCTCGATGGACTCCCGGATGGCGTGACTCCCCACCGGCTCCTGCAGCGGCTCGCCGCCGGCGGTCTTGATCCGCAGGTCGCCGTCGAGCTTGAAGGCGCGGTCGGTCGCGGTCCCGAACGGCGGATTGTGCAAGTTGAAGATCACCGGCCGGCCGGGATCCAGCTGCCCGGCCAGGAGGCTCAGCTTGCCGCGCATCTGATCCTCGGTGATCTCCCGGGGCGAGTCCCACGGCGTCGGCGTGGAATAGCCGAGGCTCAGTACCTGGTAGGGCCCGAACTCGACGATGCGCTCCTCGGCCTGCTGCAGCCACTCGGCCTGGTCCAGCAGCCGCCGCACCCAGGGCGGGTCATCATTGCCCGGCATCACCAGGCAGGGCAGCCCGGCCGCGCGCAGCCGGTCCTCGGCCATCGAGATCCAGCGCTCGAGCGTCTCGCTGATCACCTGCTCGAACGCGCGGTTCAGCTGGTCCGGGTCACTGCGCATCTGGAGCAGCTGGTCCGGGGTGGTCCGGTAGGGGTAGCAGCCGAGCGCGCGGATCCGGGCCTCCAGGCTGGCCAGCCCGTCCTCGCCCTCGGCGCGGTACGACCTGCCGTAGGCATGGGTCTCGAAGCTGCCACCCGGGCCGCTCACCACCGGTATGAGCGCCTTCCCGGCCACGTCCCCGCCCAGGATCACCGCGTCCACGCCGTAGAACTTCCCGGCGTTGAGGAACTTGCGGAAGCACTGCTCCGAGCCGTGCAGATCTGTCGCGAAGTAGATGGTGAATCCGGGCATCGGCCTCTGTCTCG
>DASTBN010000543.1:0-2495 GCA_035712045.1 Pseudonocardiaceae bacterium | reverse complement strand
CGACTAACTGGCGAGGGCTTGGGGCGCGGCCAGGCGGTAGCCGGTGCCGCGGATGGTCTTGATCAGATTGGGCCGGCCGATCTTGGTGCGCAGGGCGTTGATGTGCACGTAGAGGGTCTGGTCGGCGCCTTCCCAGGTGCTGCCCCAGACCCGGGAGACCAGTGCGTCCTTGCTGCACACCCGAGTTGGCTCAGATTAGTGCCCTCCCTGATGGGTGTGGATGGCCTCGAGCGCGGCGTGGGCGTCGGTGGGTAGCGGGTCGGCGGCGGTGATGGTGTGGCCGCCGGCCTGGATTTCGACGGTGCGGTAGCGGCGCATGGTCTTGACGAACTTCTTGATCGACCAGCCGGTGGTGTGCTCGATCCAGTGGGAGACGGCCAAAGCGGCGAACACAATGGTCAGGTGCGCTTCGATCGAGTCGCGGGTGCGGGCATAGATCGGTCGTGCGGCCAGGTCGGACTTGGCCATCCGGAAGGACTTCTCGATCTGGAACAGCCGGTGGTAGGCGCCGATCACGAATTCCGGTGTCGGGTTGTTGATGTTGGTGATGTAGCCCTTCCAGCCGGCCAGGGCGCGGGCTTTGGCTTCCAGGTCCCGGTTCACTGATTTCTGCCCGCCGGCGAGGGTGATGAACCGGTTGCGCTTGACCGGGACCGTCCCGGCGACGGCTTTCTCGGCCTTGGCGATCTGCTCGTCAATCCCGCGTAGGGTGCGCCGGGCTCGGTCGGCTTTGTACTGGTAGTAGGTGACTTTGTCGCGGCGGCCTTGGGTTTTCTGGGTGTCGGTGGCCGGCCAGGGCTGGGTCAGAACCAGCGTGTCAGGCGGCTCGGTGTCCGGGTGCTCACGCCGCCACTGGTCGATCACGTACGGGACGAAGGGGATTCTCGCGCCGAGGATGTAGGACAGTTTCGCGTCGTCGATGGCGTTGCGGTTGGCCTCGGACACCATTCCGGCGTCGGCCACGATCGTGACGTCGGCCAGGCGGTGGGCCGCGGTGAACGCGGTGATCGTGGGCAGCATCGTGGTGGTCTCGGCCTTGTTGCCCTCGAACGCCGAGACCATCAGCGGGAACCCGGTGGCGTCAGACAGCAGGCCCACGGTGATCTGCGGTTCGAGGCGACGTTCCTTGGAGAATCCGGGTTCGCGGAACCCGTCGCCGGTGTCGGTCTCGAAGTACAAGGTCGTGACGTCGAACAGGACCAGGCTGGCCGGCCCGAGTCCGGCGTGCGCGGCGCACAGCGCGGCCAGCCGCTCGCGCCACGCATCGCCCCCGTAACTGGGTAGGCGGCGTTTGACCGTGGCATACGACGGCGCCGCGATCCCGATCTCTTCCAGCACGCGCAGGCTGTCGAGTTTGCTGGTCGGTTCGATGATCCGGGCCAGCACCAGAGACCGGAACACCTCGTCGCCGCCGCTGGCGGCGGCGAAGCCGAGGGATTCGTAGGCCCGCGAGAGCCCATCCCACAGGTGCCCCATCCGCGACGCCGTGATCGGCAACGGCCCACCCGCGGCCGGCGGCGGGGCCAGTCCCAGATCGAGTTCGCTCTGACCAGCTGCTATGCGCTGGCGTGCCGCCGCTTTCAACATCTCGAGCTCAACCTCGTCATGGGCCGAGCCGATGTGCTCGATCCGGCGGGAGCCCTTGCGCCGGGAGTAGACGATCTGGACCGCGCGAGCGCCCGAGGCGGTCTTCACGGTCCGCACGAACGCCACCCGAGCACCCTAGAGCCCACCGATTAGTGCCCCAATGTCACCGACCCCGACCACGAAACCCCAGGCCAGCAGCTCAAGGCCCTGCCGAACCCGCTATCCGTGAGCCAAGTCGGGTTTTACATATTTGTCGCCGACTGTTTTTCGTTTGACTACCCTAGGGCAGGTTCTGTTCCGGCGCGCACCGTTGATGCGCTCCTTAATTTCGTCGATCGTCTCCCGCGTCGCGACTTGAAGTCGCTGAGGGGGAAAAGCCCGCCTGGTTAAAAACCTGGCGGCGGATGACTCGGATGGACCGGATGAATGACAGACGATCGGGATCTTCACCCAGGTCGTCGGCGGCCTCGCGCATGAAAATTCGTACCGCGTAATGCGTCAGCAACAGCGCCCAGATCTCCTGACGCACCAGCTCGGGCTTTCTTGAGCGCAGAACTTTGCTTGCCGGCATCTGATGGGTCTCGACTTCGTCAAGAGTAAGCTCAAATTCCCAACGCTCACAGTACAACGCCGCCAACTCCTCCGCCGACGCGGCATCGGGATCAGTGATCGACGTAACCAACCGAATGGTCTCCGTCTCTTCGCCGCGATTAGTCACCATGTATTCCACGACACGTACCGGGATCGAGTATTCCTCGCGGGTGCCGCAGCGTCGCGCTCCTCGTTTGAGGTCAGCCTTCACCTCTTTCGGGAGCAACTCGGAACGGAACGAGCCATCAGGAAATCGCTCCAACACCGGCAGATCGAGCTTATCGTCCACTCGCCACGCCAACTCGGCACCTGACGCC
>DASTBN010000542.1:0-3111 GCA_035712045.1 Pseudonocardiaceae bacterium | reverse complement strand
CGGTCTGCGGGGCGGCGCCGGGCGCGTCCTCGATCACGGTCAGGCTGGCGTGGTCATCCCAGCTGACCGCCGCGTTCCGGGTCAGGAACGCGCGAGCGGCGGCGTGACTGTTCGCCGAGCTGCCGGTGGCCTCGATGAACTCACGGACCAGCCGGAACGGGTCCACACCGCGCTCGGGACCGGCGGGAGCGGCCAGCTGCGAGCCTGACGGCATCGACCGGACGACCTGGATGTCCGAGGTCGCCGGGATGGCGGCGCACCCAGCGAGCGCGGCGAGGATAGCGGCCAGCACAGCGGCGAGCAGCCTCCGGCGCATCACGCGCGCCCCGATTCTGCGGGCAGGCCGGGATCCGGCGCCGTACCGCCCGCCAGTTCCCCGCTTACCACACCGTTGTTCGATACCACATCGCCGGATACCAGCGGATCCACCACCGGGGCGGGCACCGGGGCCCGCGGCTCGGATGATTCCTCAGGCTCTTCCTCGGGTCCTAGCGGCAGCGGGCTGCTGGTCAGCGCAGTGCCGGGGGCGCGGGGCACGGTGAGGCGGAACGCGCTGCCCTGGCCGGGTTCGCCCCACGCCTGCAGCCATCCGCCGTGCAGCCGGGCGTCCTCCAGGCTGATCGAGAGCCCGAGCCCGGTGCCTCCGGTGCGCCGGTCACGTGAGGGATCACCGCGCCAGAACCGGTTGAACACCAGCTCCTGCTGGCCTGGCCGCAACCCGACCCCGTGGTCACGAACCAGCACCGCGACCGCGTGATCGTCTGCGGCGATCGTCAGCCGGACCGGACGGCCCTCGCCGTGGTCCAGGGCGTTGGTGAGCAGGTTGCGCACGATCCGCTCGATGCGGCGCGGGTCGATCTCGGCGGGTACCTCCTCAGCGGGCACCACCAGCTCCAGGGAGATGCCGGCCCGGTCGGCCAGGGCCCGCACCGAGGCCACCGCGCGGGCCACGGTGTCGCGGATATCGGTGGTCTCCAAGAACAGTTCCGCCACCCCGGCGTCCACCCGGGAGATCTCCAGGAGGTCCGCGAGCAGGGACTCGAACCGGTCCAGCTCGCGCACCAGGAGCTCAGCCGGGCGATGCAGCACCGGGTGCAGCTTGTCCCGCGACTCATAGAGCAGGTCCGCAGCCATCCGCACCGTGGTCAGCGGGGTGCGCAGCTCATGGGAGACATCGGAGGTGAACCCGCGCTGTAGCTCACCGAACTCCTCCAGCTGGCGGATCTGGCGCTGGATGCTGGCCGCCATCTCGTTGAACGAGGTGCCCAGCCGGGCGATGTCGTCCTCCCCGATGACCGGCATGCGCTGTTCCAGGTGACCGTCGGCGAAGCGCTCGGCGACCTCGGCGGCTTGCCGGATCGGCACCACCACCTGGCGGGTCACCAGGCTGGCGATGCCCGCGATGAGCACCAGCAGCACCAGCCCGCCCAGGACCAGGGTGGACTGCACCAGCGTCAGCGTGCGCTGCTCAGCGGTGAGCGGGAACAGCAGGTAGAGCTGCATGGACCGGCCCGCGCTCGCCACGGGCATGCCCACGGCCAGCATGGTCACCAAACCTGATCCCCGGGACACCGTAATAATCTTGTGGGCGAGCGCGCCGCGTTCCACCGCAGAACGCAGGATGGGCGGGACATCGCTGAGCGGGCCGATCTTCTGCCCGGTACCAGCCTCCCCCGTGGGGCCGCCGCCATCCACCAGCACCGGCTCATAGACACCGGCGCTGGCCGTCGTGGGGCCGTTGCTGACGGGCTCGGGGTTGGTCAGCCGGTCCACAGCGGTGTTCAGCCGGGCCGCCAGCGAGGCCGAGGTGGGATCCACCGTGCCCAGCTCTGACTCGACCAGGATCCGGCTGTTGTCCGCCTGCAGCAGCGCGGCCTGCGTCTTGTTCTCGATCAGCCGCTGCGCGAGCTGGGCTTGCAGCACCACGCCGAGCACCAGCACGACGGTGGACGACAGCGCTACCGTACTGCTGACCACACGCATCTGCAGGGAACGGCGCCACACAGCGCCAGCTGTCAGGGTCAGATCACTGATCGCCATGGCAGCCAGCCGCAGGGCATCGCTCGCCCGGGCGGCGAGCGAGGTCACCATTGTCCTCACGACACTGGTACGGCCCTCACGACGTGCCGGCCTTGTACCCGACGCCGCGCACGGTCAGCACCACCTCTGGATGCTCCGGATCCCGCTCGATCTTGGAACGAAGCCGCTGGACGTGCACATTGACCAGCCGGGTGTCCGCGGCGTGCCGGTAACCCCAGACCTGCTCCAGCAGCACCTCCCGGGTGAACACCTGGCGCGGCTTGCGTGCCAGCGCGAGGAGCAGGTCGAATTCCAGCGGGGTCAGCGAGATCGGCGTCCCGTCGCGGCTGACCTGGTGACCGGGCACGTCGATGTCGAGGTCACCGATCGTGAGGCGCTCTCCTGGATCAGCGTCAAGCCGACGCAACCGGGCGCGCAACCGCGCAACCAATTCCTGGGTCTTGGGCGGTTTGATCATGTAGTCGTCGGCGCCGGACTCCAGGCCGACCACGACGTCGACGGTGTCGGACTTGGCGGTGAGCATCACGATCGGGACGCCGGACTCGGCGCGGATCGCTTTGCACACATCGATGCCGCTCATGCCGGGCAGCATCAGGTCCAGCAGCACCAGGTCAGGCTTCAGCTCCCGCATCGCGGGCAGCGCCTTGGGGCCCTCGGTGACCGTCGCCGTCTCGAATCCGGCCTGGCGGAGGGCGATTGACAACATCTCCGCCGCCGCAGGGTCGTCTTCCACCACGAGCACACGAGCTGCCATGCGCCCATCGTGGCACTGCCCGTGGGGCTCCCGCCCGCCGGGCGGCTCCATCCCCTCCTAACCCCCTCCTACTCTCCGAGAAATCTCACCGCCAGCTCACTGAGCGCGGCCGGGTCATCAGTGCCGCCCTCCAGCACCAGCCAGGGCGCGAGCCAGCCACCGGCGGCGAGGCCGTCATACACAGCGGCGCACCGAGCCTGCAGTCCACGGTCGCTTTCATACCGGTCCTTGCGCCGCGCGCGGTCAGCGTCAGCCCGGCGCTCCGCACGGGTCTCCGCGACACTCACCGGCACCCGTAGCAGCAACTGGGCGTCGGG
>DASTBN010000541.1:0-13055 GCA_035712045.1 Pseudonocardiaceae bacterium | reverse complement strand
GATGCCGAAGCACGCCGCCGACCGGCCGGTGAGCTTGCCGTATGCGCTGGCCGCGAACGAGGCCGCGCCCTCGTGCCGGATGCCGACGAACATCAGGTTCCCGGCTTCCTCTTGGCGGCGCATCGCGTCGGCGAATCCGAGGTTCGAGTGACCGACCATCCCGAACACATGCGTCACACCCCACGCGACCATCGTCTCGACCATGACGTCCGAGACAGTGCGTACGTGCGGTTCGTCCGCAGGCACCTCGACGTACACACCGTCATCGCGGATCTCGACCGGGAAGCGCTCGGGTGCGTCGGTGAAGCCGGGAGGGGGCGTGCCGGTCAGCGGGTCGTAGTCGTACCCGTGCCAGGGGCAGCGCAGCCAGCCCTTCTCGATGGCACCCTCCCCCAGCGGCCCGCCCTGGTGCGGGCACCGGTTCTCCAGCGCGCCCAGCCTGGCCCCGCACCGGGACAGTGCGACGGTGCGGCCGTCCACCACGACGCTGCGCACCCGCCCGTCCTCCGGCACATCAGCCGGGTCCACCTTGTGCCAGCCGTTCTCCGCCACGCCACGCCTCCCTGCATCCATGGAGGGACGAGCCTGCAGTGTGCGCCCAGGTCCCGGACGTTACGCGAGGATGATCACGATACCGGTCCGAGGCTGGTCAGCGTGGGTGGGTTCCGCCGTCACCGCCGGGTGATCCGCGAGCTTCGCGGGCTGAGCTGCCGTTGGAAGAGGCCGGTTCGGACGGGACGAAGCGGTGCTCGCTCAGGCCGTCCTCGATGACCCCGTCTTTGACCTGGCTGTTGATGGCGGATATCCCTGGCGTGGTCGCCGGCTGCGGCGGAGCGGCGCCAGCTGGGGCGGAGGGCCCGGAGCGCAGGAAGAACGCGATCAGCATGGACACCACGTACAGCCCGCACATGATCAGGAAAAGATCGCTGATCGCCCCGGCGAAGGCCCGGTTGTTGGTCTGCTGGTAGGTGGCGAACACGCCCAGCCAGTCCGGGGTGCCCGGCGGGCCGAGATGCGGAGTGGGAGTGGTCGCGGCGGGCACCAGGTCGGCGCGCCCGGAAAGCTGCTGCGCCTGCTGGGCCGTCACGATCGCGGTGAACACCGCCACGCCCAGCGAGGCGGTCGTGCGCTGCACGACATTGTTGTACGTACTCGCCGTGGCGGACTGCTCGGGAGGGATGACCGCGAGGCCCCCGCTGAAGATCGGCATCATGGCCAGCCCGATGCCCAGGTACTGCAGCATCAGCAAGAGAATGATGTGCCCGCGAGAGGTGTCGAGGGTGATCCCGTGCAGCAGGTAGGCGGCGACGGCGGCGATCCCGATACCGATAACCGTCGGGACACGCGGCCCGATACGGTCATAGAGCAACCCGGCGGGAAGCATCATGCACGCCATCACCAGCGCGGGCCCCAGCATGACGAGTCCGGCGTCGAACGCCCCAAGCCCCTGACCCTGCTGCAGGAACTGAGGCACGTACACCGCCACGTTGAACAGCGCGATCATCATCAGCGCGATCAGCACCAGGGACAAGCTGAACGCGCCGTGGCGGAAAACGCGCAGATCGAGCATCGGGTCGTCGACTTCCAGCTCGACCACCACGAACAACGCCAGGCTGACCGCGCTGAGCAATAACAATGCCAGGATCTGGTAGGAGCCCCAGCCCCAGTCCTCGCCTTTCTGCAGCGCCAGCAAGAGCGAGAACAACCCGGTCGCCACGGTGAGGAAGCCCAGCACGTCGAAGCGTCGCCCGGCCTGCCCAGGGAAGGTCGGCAACACCAGGATCGCGGCTATCGTGCCCAAGATCCCGACCGGCACGTTGATGAAGAAGATCAGCCGCCAGTTCACGTACTCGACCAGGTAGCCGCCCAGCGTTGGTCCGACCGCCGGAGCGACCACGACCCCTATCCCGTAGAGGCCCAGCGCGGCTCCGAGCCGGTCCCTCGGCACGATCCGGAGCAGGATCGACAGGGTGACCGCCGGCAGGATCCCGCCGAGCAGCGCCTGGACGATCCGGAAGGCCACCAGGGTGTTCAGGCTCCAGGCCAGCCCGCACAGCGCCGACCCGGCGGCGAACCCCAGCAGCGCGAGGTTGTAGACCCGGGTCAGCCCGAAACGATGCCCCAGCCATGCGGAGACTGGTAATACCACGCCCTCGGTCAGCGAGTAGGCGGTGACCACCCACGTGGTGTCCCTGGCGGTCGCCCCGAAATCGTTCTGGAGGGTGGGCAGGGCCACCGTGACGATGGTGATGTCCAGGATCGACATGAACACGCCGACGACAAGCACCACCAGCGGCAGCATCCAGCCCGTCTGGGCGCCGTCACCATGCGCGGCGCCGCCGGGCGCCACGCTCACCCCGTTCGGAGGGGTCGCCTCCGGCTCAGTCGCCGAGCGAGCCACCACTCCACTGTGCCATAAGGAACTGCTCGTGCTCTACTATTTATGGTGCGCGAGAGTCAGCGAGCCACCCCGCGATCACGATTGTCCGCAATATATATTACCCTGTTTCCGTGACCCTCCGTGCATATCAGGTCACCTAGAGCAACCCAGAGGTGGTGACCTTGACCAGTCCGAGCCCGGTCGACTTCCGCAAGGCGCGCCGGCGCCGGGGCGACGCTCTCTACTCGGCGATCTATGAGGCCACACTCGACGAGCTGATCGAGGTCGGCTACACCGAACTGACCATGGAACGCGTGGCCAGCCGGGCCCGGGCTAGCAAGGGATCACTCTACCGGCGCTGGTCCAGCCGCGCCGAGCTGGTGGCGGACGCGGTCCACCACACGATCCCCTGCTGCATCGAGGTGCCCGACACCGGCAGCGTGCGCGAAGACCTGCTTGGCTGCCTGCGCAGCTTCGCCAACCTTCTTAACGGCGCCTCCGGCGAGGCCGTGCGCGGCCTGATGGCCGAGACGATCCATAACCCCGAACTTATGGAGATCATCCGGATCCGCTTCATCGAGCCTGACGTCACCCTCTTCCTCGACGTGCTGCGGCGCGGCGCAGTGCGCGGTGAGGTCCGGGCCGACGCGCTCACCACCCGGATCGCCAGCGTCGGCCCCGATCTGCTGCGCCAGCACTTCATGGCCTACCGTTCGCCGATTCCCGACCGGGTACTGGTCGAGATCGTCGACGACGTGATCCTCCCCCTGATCCGGGCATAACCGCAGGCCAGCTCGCGCCGGAAAATCTCCCCGAAAATTAAGGTACGGCGCGTAGTCTACGTGGTGAGGCTCGCGTGGGCGAACCTCACCATCGAGATGGGGAGGTGTGAGCATGGAGGGCCCCGCTCCGACGCTCTCAGCACCGGCCGACCAAAACATGCCCACCGACGGAGCGGTGACGGCGCCACCAGCGCGGCGCAAGCTCAAGCGCTCCAGCCGCATCGCCCTGATCATCATTGCCATCTTGGCACTGGCGGCCGGTGGGGTTCTTGGCACGTCCTACTTCATCAACGCCAGCAACTACGTGAGCACCGACAACGCCCAGGTCGACGGCGACAAGATCTACGTCAACGCCCCCATCAGCGGCATCCTGGAAGACTGGAACGTCACCCTCGGCTCCCACGTGGAGAAAAATCAGGTCATCGGCCGGGTCCGGCTCCAAGAGGGATTCGCTCAACCGGTGAAGACCGTCCGCGCATCAGCCACCGGCACGATAGCCCAGGACAACGGCACCGGCCTGCTGGGCAGCTACGTCACCACCGGCACCCAGCTCGCCGTCGCCTACAACCTGGACAGAACCTACGTGACGGCCCGCGTCGACGAGACTGACCTCAAGGGGGTCCGCGTCGGCCAGGCGGCCGACGTCTACGTCGACTCCTTCCCCGGCACCCGCTTCACCGGCCGCGTCCGGGAGATCCAGGGTGGTGCCGCCGCAGTGTTCTCCCTGTTCCCGCAGAGCAACACCTCCGGTAACTACCAGAAGGTCACTCAGTACATCCCAGTCAAGATCGCGATTGACAATGACGAGAACAGGGATCTCGTTCCCGGCATGAGTGTCACGGCCTACATCCACAAGCACTGAGCCACCCCGCTCGCATCGCAGCGGCTCAGCGGGAGGCTGTTTCCCCGAAATACTTCCAGTAGAGCTCTTCGTAGGTGCCGTCCGCCTGGATGTCGAGCAACGTCTCGTTGATCTTCTTACGCAGCGCCGAACCAGCCGGCAGCGCGATACCGTAGTTCTCGCGCGAGAAGGTGCCGCCGACCAGGATCTTGCTGGCGCTGCGGGTGAGCTTGATGTGGTGCTGCAGGACGGGGGCATCGAAAACTACGGCATCGGCCTCGCCGGAATCCAGCTGCCGGTAGGCATCGTCGATCGACTGGAGGCCGGTGAAAGTGATGGCGTGGGCGCTCAGGTAAGCCGCCGCTGAGGTGGCGGTGACGGTGACGACCTTAGCCCCGCTCAGATCCTCCACCCCAGTGATCTTGCCTTCGATGGTCCGCGCGGTCAGCTGGCTGGCGAGAGCCGCAGTGAACAGCGAGACGAAGCTGACGCCCGCGATGGTCCACATCACCGCGGCGGCCCGGCCCAGCGGCCGTTTGGGATCCGCGACGCCGTAGTCGCCAACCAGCCCGAGCCCGGCCGCCTGGTAGATCCCCAGCCCCACACCGGCCAGGTAGCCGAGTTGGGTACGGCGCCGGGTGGCGAGCCAGACCACATGCCCCGCGACGACCAAGGCGGCCAGCAGCGCCAGCAGGTAGCGCCCCACCCCGGCGGTGGCGAAGCCGGCCAACTCGCCAGCCCAGCTCAACGCCCTGCCACGAGGCGTGGTCATCACCGCGAGCCCGGCGCTGAACATGGGATAGCTGAAGTCAAGCACCCGCTCGCGGTCCTTGGTGATCGTGATGCCGGCGATGCCAGCGTCCACGGCCGAGGTTTGCACGTCCCGCAGCAGCGCGGGGAGGGTGTCGCGCCAGGCATAGCTCGTCTGCCAGGAGTTGCGCCGCGCGATCTCGTTCCATAAGTCGACGCTGAAGCCCTGATACTGATCGCCGTTCCTGATCACGAAGGGGTCGAGCGGCTTGATCCCTACCGTGATGGTGCTGCCTGGCGCACCGTCGGCGCCCCGCATCGCCGTACCCGGAAACGGCGCCGTGTCCGACAACGGCGCTGCCGCCGCTGATCCTCCCGCCAGGGTCAGGATCAGAGCCAATCCTGCGACGGCCGCCCACCCGCGCGTTCGGATCATCACAAACCGACAGTATGCCCCCGGGAGTGGTGACGCTCACGTGATGAGCGCGTGCCAGCGGGTGTCGCCCCGGCTAGTGGCGGTGCCCGCCGGGAGCGACGCCGTTACGTGCCATCACGGGACCCGGCGGGATGCCATTACCGGCGGCCGCTGACGGGACGGCGGCTGGCGCGGGTGTCGGGCCAGCGGCCGGTGATTGGGCGGGAGCGGGGCCGGATCGCAGGGTGAGCGCCCCGAGGGCACCCACAGCGGCCAGCACGGCACCGATCAGGAACAGGTTGTCGATCGCACTGACGAACGCCTGCAGGCTGGTCTGGTGGTAGAGGGCGTAGGCGCCGAGCCAGTCCGGGGTCCCGAGAGGACCGAGATGCGGAGCGGGGGTGGTCGCGGCGGGCAGCAGGGAGGCACGCCCAGTCATCATCTGGGCCTGCTGGATAGTGAGGATCGCGGTGAGCATCGCCACCCCGAGCGAGCCGGCGACGTTGCGCACGACGTTGTTATACGCGCTGGCGGTGTTGCTCAGGCTCACCGGGATGACGGCGATCCCCCCAGTCATGATCGGCATCATGGACAGCCCGATGCCGACGGCCAGGAACGCCAGCAACCACACCAGATGCCCCCGGGGGGTGTCGATGGTGAGGGTGTGCAGCAGATAGTCACCGGTAGCCACGATCGTCAGGCCGATGAACACCGGCCAGCGCGGGCCGAAGCGGTCATAGAGCCGTCCGGCGATGGGCATCAGCAGCCCCATCACCAGCGCCTGGGGCAGCAGCGAGATCCCGGAATCCAGCGCTCCCCACCCCTGGGCCACCTGGAGGAACTGCGGGATGTAGTACAGCACGCCGAACAGCACCACCATGAGCAGCGAGATCAGCGCCAGCGACTGGGAGTAGGCCCGATAGCGGAACACCCGGACATCCAGCAACGGGTCCCTGACCTCGAGCTCGATCACCACGAACAACGCCAGGCTCAGCACGCTGAAAGCGATCAGGCCCAGCACCTGGTAGGAGCCCCATCCCCAGTCCTCCCCCTTGGTCACGGCTAGCAGCAGCGCGAACAGCCCGCCCGCGACGGTGAGGAAACCCAGCACGTCGAACCGGCGCCCGAGCTGACGGGGGAACCATGGCAGCACCAGCGCCGCCGCGATCGCGCCCAGGATCCCGACCGGCACATTGACGAAGAAGATCAGCCGCCAGTTGATGTACTCGACCAGGTACCCGCCCAGGGTGGGCCCGACCGCCGGGGCGAACACGACGCCAAGCCCGTACATGCCCATGGCCGCGCCGAGCCGGTCGCGCGGCACGATCCGGTACAGCATGGTGAGCGTGATCGCTGGCAGGATCCCGCCCGGGATCGCCTGCGCGATCCGGAAGACCACCAGGCTGTTCAGATCCCAGGCCAGCCCGCACAACGCCGACGTGGCGGCGAATCCCACCAACGCCGCGTTGTATACCCGGCGCAGGCCGAAGCGATCCCCCAGCCATGCGGTGACCGGCACCACCACGCCCAGGGTGAGGGTGTAGGCGGTGACGATCCACTGCACGTCCTGGATCGACACGCTGAAATCGTTCTGCAGCGTCGGGAGCGCCACGTTGACGATGCTCGTGTCCAGGACCGACATGAACATGCCGACCACCAGGACCGCCAGCGGCGCCACCCAGCCACTGGCGGGCGGGCTCCCGTTACCTCCTGGCCGGGCGACCCCGTTGGGGCTCGCCTGCGGCTCCGTCACAGTGGGGCGGGTCATAAGGCTAAGGCTACTGTCCCATCGAAACGACGCGTACTCTACTCATATCGTCACACGCGCGGGGGAGACGGGCTACTCACCCGAGTCAGGAGAAGTGCGGACCGTGAGCGGCGCGGATCCGGTCGATCACCGTAAGGGGCCCCGGCGGCGGGGCGACGTCCTCTATTCGGCGATCTTCGAGGCCACTCTTGACGAGCTGACCGAGGCCGGTTACGCCGAGCTGCGCATGGAGCGCATCGCCAGCCGTGCCCACGCGAGCAAGGGATCGCTGTACCGCCGCTGGTCCAGCCGCGCCGAACTGGTGGCCGACGCGATTCACTACGCCTTCCCCACCCAGAAAGAGCCCCCCGACACTGGCAGCGTGCGCGAGGACATGATGGGCTGCCTGCGCACGTTCGCGGATCTGCTCAATGGTCCCTCCGGCGAGGCGATCCGCGGCCTGATGGCCGAGACGATCCGGAATCCGGAGCTCATGGACGCCATCCGGGTTCGTTTCATCGACCCCGGTGTCGACGGATTTCTCCGCATCCTGCGGCGGGGCGCCATTCGCGGCGAGGTCCGGGCCAACGCCCTGACCCGCCGGATCGCCTCCGTCGGCCCTGATCTGCTGCGCCAGCACTTCCTCGTGTACCGCTCAATCTCAGACAAGGTGCTGACCGAGATCGTCGACGAAGTGATCATTCCCCTGATCCGTGCCTGATCCGTGCCTGAGCCCTCCCGCCCCGGCGACCGCGACCTTAATGAAGACTGAAAACCTTTCACACGAAAGTGTGATCAAGGAACTGCAGTGGTACGCTTAAGGCACGGTTAAGACTCTAAGATGGAGTGGCTAGTACGAGACTACCGGTGACGGCACCAGAGTGTCCCATGTCGAGCGGGGTCGCGGAGGACACGCGTCATCTGGCGTAGGGGGATTTTCATGATCGGACAGCGACCGGCCCGGCTCAGCAGATCTCCGCGAGATCGCGCAGGGAATAGATAACGGTTTCACAACGATCGCTAATTGCACACGCCTTGCGATTCCGGGCTGATTCCGGGCGGTCGCGGCCGCCCGCATTCACCCTGTCCAGGGCGATAGGGGGGCACCTGTGGACTTCTTCCCGAGAAGGCCCTTCTCGGGAAAGAAGGAGGGAGAGGAAAGAATGAAGATCAAGGAAATCTTCGGCTTGGGAAGTCACGAGAAGAAGGAGGAATTCAGCAGCTGGGGCGGCTGGGGCGGTCACGGCTGGGGCGGCTGGGGCGGCTGGGGCTGCTAACTAGTTGTCCTCCTACCACGGGCGGTGGCTTTCGCTCTGAGTGGAGGGGTGGGGGCCGCCGCCCGCTCTTGATCGATCAATGGCTTCGATGACCGCGACATGGGGAGCGCTCCAGGATGAGAATCGTGTGCGTAGGCGGGGGACCGGCCGGGCTGTACTTCGCGATTTCCGCGAAATTACGGGACGCTGGCCATGACATCACGGTGATCGAGCGCGATCCCGCAGGCGCCACCTATGGCTGGGGCGTGGTGTATTGGGATGACCTGCTGGACATCTTGTTCCGCAACGACCCGGACAGCGCCCGGGCCCTGCGGGCGGAATCGGTGCTCTGGCAGGACCAGCGGGTGATTCTGCGCAGCGAGCGGACGGCCTACCTCTCCGGTTACGGCTTCAGCGTGGGTCGCGCGGCCCTGCTCGACATCCTCGGCGAGCGCGCCACCGAGCTCGGGGTCGACATCCAGTACGAGCGCGAAGCCGATCACGTTTCCGACCTGGGCGATGCCGATCTCGTGGTGGTCTGCGATGGCGCGAACTCACCGACGCGGCAACGCCACAGTGAGCAATTCGGCGCTCGCATCGACGTCGGCGGGAACCCCTACATCTGGCTCGGCACAGACCGGGTCTTCGACAGCTTTACCTTCGCCTTCGAGCAGACCTCAGCCGGGTGGATCTGGTTCCACGCCTACCCCTCCACCGCTGGGATCAGCACCTGCATTGTGGAATGCACCCAGCAGACCTGGCGCTCACTCGGGTTCGACACGATGAGCAGTGAGGACAGCGTCGGGCTGCTAGAGAAGATCTTCGAGAAGGCCATCGATGGCCACACGCTGATCAGCCAGTCCCGTGGTGAGCCCGCCCGGTGGCAGCGCTTCACCCAGGTGACCAACAAGAGCTGGTATCACGGCAACATGGTGCTGGCCGGAGACGCCGCGCACACCACCCACTTCACCCTCGGCTCCGGCACCAGGCTGGCCATGATCGACGCGGTGATGCTCGCGCAAAGCCTCTATGAGCACGATGAACTTTCCGCCGCGCTGGAGAGCTACGACCGGCGCGGCCGCGCCGCGCTGCGGCCGATCCAGGCCGGCGCGCGCACCAGCGCGGCATGGTTCGAGCGTGCCGACCGCTACCTGGACCGTGACGCGGTGGCCTTCGCCTACTCGATGGCGGCACGCCAGGGCGTGCAGCCGCCGTGGCGGTACCAGGCGCACCTGGCCACCCAGGTCCGGCCGGTGCGCGCGGCGATGCGCGGCCTCAACTCGGGCCGGCGCTGGTACCTCGCCCGCCGGCGGGGGGAAGCGGCTCTTCCGGTGCTGCGCGGCCCTGGGTCATCCGGTTCCCCGTAGCGGTGCGGGGATCCACCGGGATTGCTCCCACACACTCACCGCCAGCACGATGACCAGGGCCCACGCCGCGCCCAGCGTCCAGCCGGCCAGCACGTCACTGGGGAAGTGCACGCCGAGGAAGGCTCGGGTAGCGCCGACCGCGACGATCATCAGCAGCGCCCCGGCCCACACCATGATCCGCCCGGCCCGGCGGGTGATCACCCAGTGACCGGCCATCCAGGCCGAGAGCAGCCAGACCACTGTGGTGCCGGTGGTGTGCCCGGAGGGAAACGAGTAGCCGTGCTCTCCCACCACCGCCGTGATCGGCGGCGGGCGGCGCCGGCCCACCAGGTGCTTCAGCGCCGTGTTGAGCAACGCGATGCCCGCGTCGCCGAGCATCACGACCAGCAGCGGCAGCCATGACCGCCGCAGCCAGGCCACCACCGCTCCCACCACGAGGGCGGTGAGGGCCGCTCCCATCGGGCTGCCCACGTCGGTGACCACCCGGGCGGTGGTGACCGACCAGGGCTGACGATGGGCGGCTAGGAACCGCAGTACCGGGCGATCGGCCATCGCGACGCCGTCGCCCTCTAGCACGCTATCCAGGAGATTCCCGAACCCCAGGCCCAGCGCCAGCACCGCGAACACGCCGAGGGTCAGCGTCAGCCCGGCCGCCTCGCCCGGCGCGAACCGGCGCCCCACGAAACCCCATTGCCGGGGGTAACGCGAGCGCACCCGCTCCACCACCGGGCGCCGCGCCACCCAGGCCAGCCCGGCCCTGATCCGCTCCGGATGCCCCACCACCCACCAGCCGGTCAGCGCGAGCACACCCAGCACCCCGGCTCCCAGCACCAGCACGGCCAGCTCCCCGTCCACCTTCGGAATCGTAAGGCGCCATTGAGCCGACGCGATCCGGAACCGTGGTGATCGGGCTCAACCGCGAGGGCGTGCCGCTCGGCGAGTTCGTGGGCTACGGCACCTGATCCGGCGACGGCTGAGACCGCCCGCGACTGGTTACGATCAATGGGTAGCCGCCGATCTCGCCGAGGCGCCGTGTCACTGCCATCACGCATTACCCCGCAGCGGATCACCGATCTGCCGCATGCCTTGCGTGATCGCCAGCTGTTCACCGCACGGCTGGCGGGCCGGCGCCCGGCGGTGTTCCTCGATTACGACGGAACCCTCACCCCGATCGTGGACCGCCCGGAGGACGCGGTCATCACGGAGGACATGCGAGATGCGGTGCGCCGGCTGGCCGCACGGACCACGGTCTGCGTGGTCAGCGGGCGAGACCGGCCGCTGGTCACCCAGTGGATGGGAATCGAGGGCCTGGTGGTCGCGGGCAGCCACGGCTTCGACCTGGGTGACCGAGTGGGTGACCACGGTGGCGCGGCCCTGCCTGAGGGCTTCGGGGACCTGCTGGCCGCTGTCACCGACCAGCTGCGGGCCGGGATCGCGTCAGTCCCCGGCGCCCTTGTCGAGCCCAAGCGATTCTCCGTCGCGGTGCACTACCGGCTCGCCGAGCCCGCGCGGCACGCCCTGGTCGCCGAGGTGGTGGACGCGGTGCTGGCCGGGCATCCCGGCCAGCTGAAGCTCACCCCCGGCAAGATGGTCTACGAGATCCAGCCGAACATCGACTGGGACAAGGGCAAAGCCGTGCGCTACTTGCGCCACGTCCTGGGCGTCGATGGACCGGAGTGCGTGTCGCTGTATCTCGGCGACGACATCACCGACGAAGATGCGTTCAGCGCCCTGCGGGAGACCGGGATCGGGGTGGTCGTCGCTGACTGCGGTGACCCGGAGCAGGCCGGGCGGGTCACCGCGGCGGAGTTCGTGCTGGAGTCGGTCGGGGAGGTGCGGCGGTTCCTGGACAGTCTCGCCTGACTATCGGCGTGGACATCGGCGGCACGAAGGTCGCGGCCGGGGTCGTCGATGAGCGCGGCACGATCCTGGCCACCGCCCACCGGGACACCCCCGCCGACGACGCGACCCGGATCGAGGACGCGATCACCGCTGTGGTGGACGAGCTCAGGGCTCACCACGAGGTCGAGGCGGTCGGCGTGGGAGCGGCCGGGTTCATCGACGCCGATCGTGCGACGGTGATGTTCGCCCCGCATCTGGCCTGGCGTGACGAGCCGTTGCGGGCGGCGCTGCAACGACGGCTAGGGCTGCTCGTGGTGATCGAGAACGACGCCAACGCGGCGGCCTGGGCGGAGGTCCGTTTCGGCGCCGGGCGCGGCCGCGAGCATGTGGTGGCGCTCACGGTGGGCACGGGCATCGGCGGGGGCATCGTGCTGGGCGGGCAGCTGCTGCGGGGCCAGTTCGGCGCGGCGGCGGAGATCGGTCACCTCACCGTCGTCCCGGACGGGCGGTGCTGCGAATGCGGCTTGCGCGGATGCTGGGAGCAGTACGCCAGTGGCCGGGCGCTCGTCCGGGAAGCCCATGAGCTGGCCCGGAACGCACCGGGGCTGACCGGCGAGTTGGTGCGGCAGGCCGATGGCCGGCCTGGCGGCATCACCGGTGAGATGATCACTGCGGCCGCGCTGGACGGTGATGCCGCGGCGTTGCGGTGTTTCGAGGTGGTCGGGACGTGGCTGGGGCGCGGGCTCGCCGGGCTGGCCGCGGTCCTAGACCCTGGCCTGTTCGTCATCGGCGGCGGCGTGTCCGCAGCGGGTGAGATGCTGCTCGTTCCCGCCGCAGCCGCGTTCGAGGAGTCCCTGACCGGCCGGGGTTACCGGCCGGTGGCCGAGCTGCGGATCGCGGAACTGGGCCCCCGCGCAGGCCTCGTCGGCGCCGCCGATCTGGCCCGGACCAGCTAACCAGCCGCCCAGCGCGCCGGGTTGCTTTCCTCCCCACCCCAGCGGACCATGGATGCCGAGGAACAGGCGCGCTCCCCCGCGCTCAAGGCGAGCAAGGGAGCAGCGCGTGACGCTCGGGTGGATCGGCGCCCATGGCGGCGAAGGCATCACCAGCGGCCACCCGGTCCGCGCCCGGCCGGTGTGGGTAGACCTCGACGTGGCGTTCCCCCTGCCAGCCCATCACCGCCGCCGGGCCATCGCCGATGGCCTGGCGCTCACCGGCCGCGTTCCCGGCATGCTCAAACGCTGGGTTCGCGGCTCCCGGGGCGAGTGGTATGGCGTGGTCTGGGTTCCAATCCCCGACGCTGCGGGCGAACGCCGCCTCACCCTGGACGATCACCTAATTCCCGCGTCCGCGCTCGCTCCCCGCGCCCTTCCCTGACCGCGCTTCGGGGACAAACCGCAATAATCCCAGCCACATTACCGGAGCCTATCCCCAGAACGCGGGAAGACCTTAATGAAAGGCGTGCGGTTCGGCCGGCGGGAGCAGAGATGATCACAGTGCGGGGGCGTGTCGGCTACGCCGCCGAGGGCATCCGGGTGCCGTGGCCCTCGTGCGATCTGGCGCTGCCGGGCGGGTGGATTCAGCGGTAATGAGCGTGGCTACGATGCCATATTGAGTACGAAGCGGCCACTACCGCGGCAGATGAGTGAGGACCGAATGGTGGAAAATGGCTTCA
>DASTBN010000540.1:0-5302 GCA_035712045.1 Pseudonocardiaceae bacterium | reverse complement strand
GAGGTGGAGGTCGTGGGCAGCGCGTATGACCCGCTGCTCGCCAAGATCATCGCGCATGGCCCGGACCGGGCGGCCGCGCTGCGCCGGCTCGACGCCGCCCTGGCCCAGACCAGCGTCCTGGGGGTGGGCACCAACCTGGCGTTCCTGCGCGCGCTGCTCGCTGACCCTGATGTGCGAGCCGGGAGGCTGGATACCGGGCTGGTCGGGCGCCTGGTTCCGCGCGAAGCCGAGCCCCCGGACGATGTCCTCGCGGCCGCGGCGCTGCGCGCGCTGCTGGCCCTGGAGCCCGCCGGGCCGGTGGTGAACCCGTTCGCACTGCCCGGCGGATGGCGGATCGGCGAATCCGCCTGGACCCGGTGGCCGCTGCGGCTCCGGGGTCATCCCCCGGCCGAGGTCAGGACTCGCGGCCGGGCCCGCGACGCGGAGCTGGTGGTCGGGGACGGGCCGCCGGTCCCGGCCTCGGCCCGCTGGGATGGCGGGGATCTCGTGGTCACCGTCGGCGGGGTCACTCGCCGGTACGTCTGCGCTGTCACCGACAGGGCGGGTGGCGACGGGGCGGTGTGGCTGGGCCGGGACGGTCACAGCTGGGAGTTGTCCGAGGATCCGCCACTCGGCGCCCCGCGCCAGGCCGAGCGGGCCGGTGGTGGGACGGTGCGCGCTCCGATGCCCGGAACCGTCATCGTCGTCGATGCCGCGGAAGGCCAGCAGGTCCGGGCGGGTGCCCGGCTGATCGTGGTGGAAGCGATGAAGATGGAGCACGTGCTCACCGCGCCGATCGACGGGGTGATCCGTGAGTTGCGGGTGCGCCCCGGTGCCACGGTCCAGCGCGACGACGTGGTCGTTCAGCTCGAGGCGGCGTGCGGGGCAGGAGAGGACGGCACGCCGTGGAGTTGAGTACTGAGCACGCCGCGTTGCGGGCTTCGGTGGAGGAGTTCGCGCGCAAAGAGATCGCGCCGGTGATCGGGGGGCTGTACGAGCGGGGGGAATTCCCGTACGCGCTAGTGGCGAAGATGGGGGAGCTGGGGTTGTTCGGGCTGCCCTTCCCCGAGGAGTACGGGGGGATGGGCGGTGATTATTTCGCGCTGTGCCTGGCGCTGGAGGAACTGGCGCGGGTGGACTCCTCGGTGGCGATCACCGTGGAGGACAGCGTCTCGCTGGGCACGATGCCGATTTTCCGGTTCGGCACTGAGGAGCAGAAACGACACTGGCTGCCTGACCTGTGCGCCGGGACGCGGCTCGGCGCGTTCGGGCTCACCGAGCCCGGCGGCGGATCCGACGCGCGGGCCACCCGGACTACCGCGCGATTCGAAGGCGACGAGTGGGTGATCAACGGCTCCAAGACGTTTATCACCAACTCGGGCACCGACATCACCTCGGTGATCACCGTGACCGCGATCACCGGCGTCAGCGGGGGCCGCAAAGAGATCTCCACCATCATGATCCCGGCCCGCAACCCCGGCCTCACCATCTCGCAGAACTATTCGAAAGTCGGCTGGAAATGCTCTGACACCCGGGGGTTGTTCTTCGACGACTGCCGGGTACCGGTGGGCAACCTGCTCGGGGAGCGCGGCCGGGGCTACGCCCAGTTCCTGTCGATTCTCGACGAGGGCCGCATCGCGATCGCCGCGCTGGGCGTTGGCCTGGCCCAGGGCTGCATCGACGAGTGCGTCTCCTACGCCCGATCACGTCACGCCTTCGGTCACGCCATCGGCAGCTACCAAGCGATTCAATTCAAGATCGCCGACATGGAGGCGCGCGCCCACACCGCCCGCCTCGCCTACTACCACGCCGCCGCGAAGATGCTCCGCGCCCAGCCCTTCAAGAAGGAAGCCGCCATCGCCAAACTGGCCTCTTCCAACGCCGCGATGGACAATGCCCGCGACGCCACCCAGATCTTCGGCGGCTACGGCTTCATGAACGAATACCCGGTAGCCCGTTTCTACCGAGACGCCAAGGTCCTGGAAATCGGCGAAGGGACCAGCGAAATCCAGCGGCTGCTGATCGCCCGCCACCTAGGCCTCCGCTAACCCGCCCTCCCCGACCGCAGTCCGCATCCAGAACTCGCGGTCGGCTACGGAGCGGGGAGCCACTGGCCGACGTCGGTGGCCAGCTGGACCCCGTTGATGATCCCGAGTTTGCGGAACGTGCTGCTCGTGGTGCAGTGGGGTCGACTGAGCGGTCTCCAGATCGTGCTTGTGATCGTCGTCTGGGTAAACCGGGTTGTGCGGAGTGACGGACAACGGCGTGGGGTGAATCGCGTGGGTGCTCCACCTGGTCCCGTCGCTCAGGGGCTCACCGCCGCCGCCGGACGAGGACCAGCAACATGACCAGGACCGTGCCGCCGCCGACGATCGCTAGCTGCTCCAGCGCACCTCTGCTCACCGAGGCATCGTTCACGGCGCGGTTGAATAGGACCTGCACCGCGGACGGTGCGCGGCGGTCCTCCGCGTGAACGCTCCTGACCAGCGGAGTCGCTCGTCGTGGACGCGATCAGTGTGCCCTCGTGCTCCGAGCCGGTCAGCGTGTGCCCACCACTCGAAGCCGGGTAGCCGGGTGGTAACGGCGTAACGACCTGCCAACATGGGTCGATGATCCGGTGAACCGACCCGAGGGGGGATGAGCCTCGGGAGGCACGGGTGAGCGCACCGACTGGCCGGCGGGGCGTGGGCTGCGGTGTCGCGATCGGCGCGGCCGCTATCGCCCTGTTCGTCCTCATCGTCGGTGTCGCGTTCTCCTACCCGAAGGGCACTCACCCCTCAAACCCGTTCCCGTCGAACCCCGCCACGCAGCGGGCGGCGGAGGCGGCCACCCCTGAGCCCACAGAATCCCCGAAACCAGCCGGCCCCGCCACGAGCTTCGGGGACGGTGTCTTCATTGTTGGCACGGACATCGTGGCTGGGAAGTACAAGTCCGCTGGTCCCAAACCGGGAGGAGATGGGAAGTGCGTGTGGTTCCGGCGCAAGGACACCACCGGAGATCGGGGAACGATCATCGCGCGCAACATCTCCAGAGGGCCCCAGACGGTCACGATCAGCCGCACCGACGGGGCGTTCGAAAGCTTCGGCTGCCAGGACTGGCGCAAGGTCGGCTGACCCCGGAGCAGTGGGCGCCGAGCGGGTGGCGGGTGAGGGTTTGGCACCTGCACTGGCAAGGGCAGAGTCCTGCGACTCCCGCTCTGACCCGGCGCTCTGACCCAGCCCCAGCGGGTCGAGCCGCAAAGCGTTGTGGGGTCAACCGTGCCTCACGCCTTCGGCGAGTTCGGTCTCCTCGGGCAGAACGTCGCTACGCTGGCTGCTCCGCAGCCGCCATCGGGTGACCAGGCCAGTCGGTCCGCAGAGTTGCCCGGTGGCCAGGCCAGTGTCGATCCGGTGCCGGACGACGTGTTCACGCTCCGGCTCGACGACGAAGACGGTCCGTATACGCACCTCGTCGCCGACCCGCTCGGCACGACAGTGGTGCGCGGCCAGCGGACATGGCGGTTCGTGCTTCCAGTGGCCGCACAGCGCAACCGTCACGGCGGCGCCGGGTGCCGCCTGATCCGAACCGGGGGTCATGTCAAGGACGGCCTCGTGGGCGAAGATGTGTCGCACGGGTGCAGTCTGCTCCCGATCCGGTCCCGCAGCGTGACGAGGTGCCGGAAGTCCACGGTCCACTGCGGCCTTGATCGCGAGCACGAGCTCGTTCCCGGCGCGCTGAACCTCATCGATGAACAGTGGTTGGCGGCCCGCCTTGGGAAAACCTGCGGGGTCGTCCCGGGTGGCGGCGCGCTGGTCTTTGTCGTCGAGAGTCACAAAGCTGTCCCCGAGCTTGGCGTGCAGCTGGCGCAGCAAGGTCGTCTTCTCTAGCCGGTGCCGCCGTTACGCGCGGGATACCCTCAGCACTTCGCGAAAGCCAAGGGACAGCACTCCATCACAGCGCGGCGTGATTGTTCCTAGAAGCTTAGCCTCGCCTAAGTCAAGACCTCCGATGCTGTCCTGCTGTGGGGGTCTGTGTCATGGTTTTCGGCGCTCTATGCGGTATGGTCGCCTAATCGGATCGGCGTCAGCGATACCTAGCCCGGCTTGTAGATACTCGACGACACCAAACCAAACTAGACTCACAGATGCCATGGCGAATGCCAATACGTATAGAGTGGACAAAATGAACTCGAAGCTAATCTGACCCGGAACGGCTTCTGTCAAGATCATGTCGTAGACGGGCTTCGACAAGCGTATAGCAGTCTCCCACATGGGGTGACTTTCGACGCCGACTCCGGTGCTTCCACCGACAACTCGGTAATCCTCGCCTGGCCGGCCAGGAAGCTGACTCTCAGCGCGGTGGTGAAACTTGCAGTATGCTTGCCGGTCACCTTTGCTTGTTTTGCGAGTTCCTCGTGATCTCGGTGCGTTTCGCCGAGATCTACGGGACGTCGGTGTCGAAAGAAACGATCTTGCGGATCACCGGCAAAGTCGTCGCTGACATGCGGGAGTGGGCGGCCCGCCCGGGTCTTGGACCGTTGTAGCCGACCACTGGCTCGCTCACGGCAGGGCCAGGGTGCATCTGGCCCGCGAGGCCATTGGCCGGGTCAGAATCCGTGCACCACGACTTTGCCGATCGTGGTGCCGCTTTCGATCATGGTGTGGGCCCGGCGCAGGTTCTTAGCGTTGATCGGCTCCAGACGGGTGGTCATCGTCGTGCGGATCACGCCGTCGTCGACGAGGCCCCGGATCTGTTCGAGGGCTTGGTGCTGGGCCGGGTCGGCGGGCAGGAGCAGGGGGCGGGTGAACATCGATTCCCAGTGCCAGGTGATGCTCTTGGTCTTCAGGGACAGCAGGTCCAGGTTCGGTGGGCTGTCGATGGCGGTAACTTGGCCCTGGGGCCGCAGCATCTGGGCGAAGGCCTCGATGTTGCCGGTCGAGTACGGCGTGAATACGTGATCGACGCCCTCGGGGGCGATGGCTAGCACCTTCTCGGCCAGCCCGGCGTGGTGGTCGATCACGTGGTGGGCTCCGAGGTCGCGGGCCCACCGTTGGGACTCTGCCCGGGAGGCGGTGGCGATCACGGTGAGCGCGGTGAGCTGGCGGGCCAGCTGGATGAGCATCGAGCCGACCCCGCCGGCGCCGGCCATGACCACCAGGGTTCCCTGGCTGTCGGCGCCGACCTTGAAGCGGTCGAAGAGGGTCTCCCAGGCGGTGATCGAGGTAAGGGGAAGGGCGGCCGCCTCGGCGAAGTCGAGTGTGGCCGGCTTGTGGCCGGTGATGCGTTCGTCGACGAGTTGGTACTCGGCGTTGCTGCCCGGACGGGCTATGGACCCGGCGTAGAA
>DASTBN010000539.1:0-17729 GCA_035712045.1 Pseudonocardiaceae bacterium | reverse complement strand
CCGGGTATGGATGGCCTTGGTGTCCAGCCGCAGCATCGGCGTGCCCAGCGGGACAGCCGCCACGGCCCGCACCACCTCGGCGGGAAGTTCAGTGGTGCCCACCACCTGCACTGACCGGGCGGCGAACAGGGAGCTGAACAGCAGAACCCAGCTCAGGCCACCAGCTAGGGCCACCAAGGCCACCGCCCCGACCAGCCAGGGCCACCGCCGCCTGGGCTTTCGGGGCGAGCGCCCTGGCCTCGCCGAGTCAGCGATGACTGAAGATCCGGCAGGACGGGATCGGGGCCGATCGGGTTCGGCCCGATCAGGTTCGGCCCGATCAGGTTCGGCGCGGTCGAGTTCGGCGCAGTCGGGTTCAGTGACGGCGGGCGCGGCCTCGGGCGGGACGCGGTATCCGGGGCGAGCGCGGTTGAGCCTTCCGGTGCGGCGAGCCCGAGGGGTTGCCCGCGCACCGCCGCCGACCACGGGAAGACCATCCCTGGTGTGTCGGCGCGGAGCGGCCCGCCGGGATCGGCGTCGATCACCTGAGGCGCCTGGGCCAGTGTCCCTCACCATGGTTCTGTGGCGTCCGGGAGGGGGGCCCGGGACGTCAGTTCGGCGATCAGCTTGGGGCCGAGAGCCGTCACGTCACCCGCGCCCATGGTGATCACCACGTCGCCGGGCCTGGCCAGCTCGGCCAGCCGGGCGGGAACCTCAGCCCAGCACGGCTCGTAGTGCACGCACCCGGTGGGCAGCGGCACGGCCCGCGCGATCAGCGATCCGGTGACGCCAGGTAGCGGCTTCTCTCTGGCCCCGTAGACGTCCAGCAGCAGCACGACATCGGCCAGCGCCAGCGCGGTGCCGAACTCGGCGGCGAAGTCCCGGGTACGGGAGTACAGGTGCGGCTGGAACGCCACCACGACTCTCCCGCCGCCGTTCACCTGGCGGGCGGCGCGCAGCGCGGCGGCCACCTTCGTCGGGTGGTGGGCGTAATCGTCATACACCCGCACGCCGACCGCGCTTCCGATGAATTCGAAGCGGCGGCGGACCCCGCCGAACCCGGCGAGCCCAGCGAGCAGGCCCCCCAGCGGCGCGCCCAGCTCTAACCCAGCGAGCAGGGCTCCGAGGGCGTTGTACGCCATATGCTCGCCTGGCGCGGCGACGTCAAGCTGGACCTGACGTGGCTCGCCATCCAGGCTCAGCGCCACCGTGGCGCTGCCACGGGCGCCGTTCGGAGTGTACGCCAGCAGGCGCGCGTCGGGCCCCTCGGTGGCGAGCCGGCCATAGCGGCGGAGCCGGATGCCACCGGCCGCGCCGCGCTGGGCCAGGGTGGCCGAACCGGGATCGTCGGCGTTGGCGATGAGCACCCCGCCTGGCCGCAACCGGGCTGCGAAAGCGTCGAAACTCGCGGCGTATGCCTCGGGGCTGCCATGGTGATCGAGGTGGTCGGCCTCGATGTTGGTGACGAGCGCGATGTCGGGTGCGTAGGCCAGGAAGCTGCCGTCACTCTCATCGGCCTCGGCCACGAAGATCTCACCGTCGCCGTGGTGCGCCCCCGATCCGCAGACGGGCAGCTCGCCACCGATGAGGAACGACGGGTCGGCGCCGCAGTGCCGCAACGCGGCGGTGAGCATCGAGGTGGTGGAGGTCTTGCCGGCGGTCCCGGTGACGCAGGCCACCCGGTAACCGGCCATCAGGGACGCGAGCGCCGCTGAGCGGTGCACCACCGGGATGCCGCGCCGGGCGCCCTCGACGAGCTCCGGGTTGTGCGGGTCGGTCTGGTGCACCGCTTTGGTGCTGACGATGGCGGTGGGATCGGCGCCGAGCTGGTCGAGGTTCGCCGCAGCGTGACCGACGGCCACGCGGGCGCCCAGTGCCGCGAGCGCGCGCAGGGCTGGCGAGTCCTTGGCGTCTGAGCCGGACACCAGCCCGCCACGGGCCAGCACGATCCGGGCGACCCCGCTCATCCCGGCGCCACCGATCCCGATCAGGTGGGTGCGCGCCAGCTGCGGCGGGAGCGGAGGGGATGGGCTGCTCATTGGCTACCTCGGCCGGGCGCGGGCGGCTGGGATCGGCGGTGAGTGGCGAGCGGGCACGTAGGGCACGGGGGGACGCAAGCGCAGCAGCTGAGGCAGGCCGCCAGGACGCTGGGCACCAGGGCTCCGGGCGCCGTCGGCTTTCTCACGCAACGCGGCGACGGCCTGCGGTTCGTGCCGGGCGAAGTTCGCCAGCAGCCCGAAGGTCAGCATGGTCATCGCCATGGAGGTGCCCCCTGAGGAGATCAGCGGCAGCGGGATCCCGGTGACGGGCAGCAGGCCGATCACGTATCCGATGTTGATCGCGGCCTGGCCGACCAGCCAGGCGGTCACGGTAGCGGACACCAGCCTGATCCACGGGTCGGTGTTACGCGTGGCGACCCGGATCCCCGCGTAGGCCAGCGTGCCGAACAGCAGCAGTACCACAAGGCAGCCTACGAAGCCCAGCTCCTCGCCGATGATGGCGAAGATGAAGTCGTTGTGCGCGTTGGGCAGGTAGTCCCACTTGGCGCTGCCTTGCCCGAGCCCCACTCCCCACCAGCCTCCGTCCGCGAGCGAGTACATCGCCTGCCGGGCCTGGTAAGCGGCGCCCTGCGGATCCGCGCCGGGATGAAAGAAGGACTGGATCCTGGCCAGGCGGTAACCGGCGATGACGGCTAGGACCACGGCCCCGGCGACGACGACGGCCACGATCGCGGCGAGCAGCCTGCCCGGCACGCTGCCGAACCACAGCAACGCGAGCAACACGACCGACAACGTGATCGTGGTGCCCAGATCAGGCTGCAGCATCACCAGGGCGAAGATCGCTGCGGCCATCGGGACCAGCGGTATCAGCGAATGCCGCCACTGGCGCAGCAAGGCGTGCTTGGTGACCAGCACGTGCGCGCCCCACAACGCCAGCGCGAGCTTGGCGGGTTCGGAGGGCTGCAGCGACAGCGGGCCCAGCCGGAACCACTTCTGCGCGCCGTTGATCTCGGCACCCAGCGGGGTGAGCACCATCACCAGCAGCGCCACGCACACCACAACGAACAGCCCACTGGTGCCGCGCAGCATCCGCACTGGCAACCGCAGACCCAGCCAGAACAGCACCACCCCCAGACCGCAAAACGCCAGCTGCTGGATGAAGACCGCGTAGGACGAGCCGACTTTGGTGTAGGACTCCACGTTGGACGCCGAGAGCACCATCACCAAGCCGAACAGCGTCAGCAGCCCGCACACACCGCAGACGAGGTGAAACGACGTGAGCGGACGAGCCAGCCAGGCGGTCAGCCGCTCCCGAGCGGCCGCGAACCGCACCGCTGCGGCGCTATCCGCCCTGTGCCTATCCACTTTGGGCCTATCCACTTTGGGGCGATCCGCAGTCGGCCGGGTCACGGATCGCCCCGGCCGGGTGGTGCTGGTCACCGATCCGCTCCCAGCGCGGCGACAGCGGCAGCGAACGCGTGGCCACGATGCGCGTAGTCGCTGAACATGTCCATCGATGCCGCCGCCGGTGCGAGCAGCACCACATCCCCTGGGCTGGCCAGCTCAGCGGCGGCCGCCACCACCTCCATCATGGCGTTATCGTCCCCCGAGTCGACCACTCGCACTGGGAGGCTGGGGGCGTGTCGCGCCAGCGCGGCGGCCAGCACCGCGCGATCCGCCCCGAGCAGCACGGCACCGGCCAGCCGGTCCCGGGTGTCGATGACGAGCTGGTTCACCTCGGCGCCTTTGAGCAGCCCCCCGGCCACCCACACCACCCGGTCCTGGCCCAGCAACGCCGCGCGAGCCGCGTGCGGGTTGGTGGCCTTGGAATTGTCCAGGTAACGGACCCCGGCGTGCTCGCCGACCGGGGCGCCGCGGTGGGCTCCAGGGCAGAACGCGCGCAGCCCCGCCGCGATGGCCGAGGGCTCGACCCCGGCGCTGCGCGCCAGCGCCGCCGCAGCCAGCGCGTTGCTGAGATTGTGCTGCCCGCCAGGGCGGACATCGCCGACGTCCGCGAGTACCGTGCCGCCGGGATCCCCGCCGCGAGCCCGGTCGACCAGCCGGCCCCGCACCACCCCGAGCTGCCCCTCGCGCGGCTCGCTGATGGTGAATCCGATGCCCCCACGCCCGGCGCCCATCCGGGTGGAGCCCAGCCGGGTGGACCACTCATCGTCAGCGTTGCATATCACGGTAGTGCCCTCGGCGTACACGCTCGCCTTGGCCGCGGCGTAGCTGGCCATGTCGCCATGCCAGTCCAGGTGGTCGGCGGAGACGTTGAGCACCACCGCCGCATCCGGCCGCACATCCGGCGAGTGGTGCAGCTGGAACGAGGACAGCTCCATGGCGAGTACCCGGTGACCGGCCCGCACCGCGTCGAGCACGGGCAGCCCGATGTTGCCGCACGCGAGGGCATCGATCCCGGCCGCGCGCAGGATCGCCTCAAGCATGCCCACGGTGGTCGTCTTACCGTTGGTGCCGGTGACCACCAGCCACTCGGCGGGTGCCTGGCCAGGTCCCGGCCGGGTCCCTGACCCTGGACAGGCCCCTGGCCGGGCGCAGTCGACCCAGCGGGCCAGGGTCACATCCCCGATCACCGGTATCCCGGCCGCCCGCGCGGCGAGCAGCACTGGCGTGTCCGGGCGCAAACCGGGGCTGGTCACGACCAGGTCGGTGCCTGGTGGCGGGATCTGGAGGTCAGCGGCCAATCGTGGCGCGCCCTCACGGGCTTTCGCGGCCAGGGCCTGGAGTTGCGCGGGTGAGGAGTCGGTGACGGTGACCTCGGCACCGAGCTCGGTGAGCAGCCGGGCCGCTGACGCGCCGGTAACCCGCGCCCCGGTCACCAGCACCTGGGCTCCGACCAGACTCGCGGGGAAGTTACCGGGAAAGATCACCTCACCCCCCGGCCGCAGTCAGCCACTCGCTGTAGAACACCCCAGCGCCTAGCGCGCAGCAGATGGCCGCGAGCAGCCAGAACCGGATGATGACGGTGGTCTCGGGCCATCCGGATAGCTCGAAGTGATGGTGGAACGGGGCCATCCGGAACGGCCGACGCTGGGTGGTCCGGAACACCGCGACCTGGATCACCACCGACATCGCCTCGACCACGAACAGCCCACCGATCACGACCAGCAGCAGCTCGGTCCGGGTCACCACCGACAAGCCAGCCAGCAGCCCGCCGATGGCGAGCGACCCGGTGTCTCCCATGAAGATCTTCGCGGGCGGGGCGTTCCACCACAGGAACCCGACGCACCCGCCCACCGCAGAAGCGGCCACCACGGCCACGTCGAGCGGATCCCGCACGGTGTAGCAGCCCGGGAACGCGTGCAGGGTGCAGTCCTGGGTGTACTGCCAGAACGAGACGATCACATAGGTCGCCAGTACCATCGCGGCGGCACCGGCCGCCAGCCCGTCCAGGCCATCGGCCAGGTTCACCGCGTTCGACCACGCGGACACCAGCAGGTAACTGAAGATCACGAAGCCGACGAAACCGAACGACACCACGGCCACGTCCCGCACGAACGACAAGTGCGTCGATGCCGGGGCGATGCCATCACCGTCCCGGAACCCCATCGCCAGGACGCCGAACATCACCGCAGCGACGAGCTGCCCGACCAGTTTGGCGGTCTTGTTCAGCCCGAGATTCCGCTGCCGGCGGATCTTGATCAGGTCGTCCAGGAAGCCAACCACGCCCAGCACCGTGGTGAGCAGCAGCACGAGCAGGCCAGAGGCGGTGATGCCGTGCCGGGTGACGGTGAGATGAGCGACCAGGTAACCGCTCCACATCGCCAGTAGGATGGCGACCCCGCCCATCGTGGGGGTGCCCCGCTTGCTCTGGTGGGTTTGTGGTCCCTCCTGCCGGATCTCCTGCCCGAAACCCTGGCGGGTGAACAGCCGGATGATGTACGGCGTGAACAGGATGGCAGCGAACAGGGCGACCCCGGAGGCGACCAGAATGGTGCTCATCTCACCCGCCGCCTGATCATGAGCCTGCCCCGGCGCGCTGATCAAGTAGCTCGGCGAGCACGCCGACGTCAGCGAACGGGTGCTTGACACCGCAGATCTCCTGGGTCGCCTCGTGGCCCTTGCCAGCGACGATAACCGCGTCGCCGGCGCAAGCCCGGATCACGGCGTGCGCGATGGCGGCCCGCCGGTCGGCGATCTCCACGACCTCCGCGGGCCCCCCTCGCGCGCCGGAGAGCATCTCAGCGCGGATCGCGGCGGGATCCTCGGTTCGCGGGTTGTCGTCGGTGACCACCAGCAGATCGGCCCGGCGGGCCGCCTCGGCGCCCATCAGCGGCCGTTTGGCCCGGTCCCGGTCACCGCCGCAGCCCAGTACCACGAGCAGCCGCCCGCTGACCTGGGCCCGCACCGCGTCGAGCAGCGCGGCCACGGCCGCAGGTTTGTGCGCGTAGTCGACCAGGGCCAGGAAGTCCTGGCCGCTGCCCACCCGCTGCATCCGGCCCGGTACCTCGGCGGTCGCGATACCCCTGGCCAGCAGCGCTGGATCAGCTCCCGCCGCGTGGCCCATGGCTAGCGCCAGCAGCGCATTGGTGACGTTGAACGCACCGGGCAGCGAGATCGTCACTCCTACTCTGAGCCCGCCGGGGCCCAGAGCGCGGAACCTCTGGCGGCCGGAGGGCTCAGAGGTGAGGTCAGCGGCCCTCCAGGTGGCATCGCCCGTCAGCGACACCGTGGTGGTCGCGCTGGTGACCAGCCGACGCCCCCAGGCGTCGTCCGCGCAGACCACCTCGGCGGCGGCCCGGCCATCGAACAGCCGCGCCTTGGCTGCGAAGTAATCCTCAAGGTCGGTGTGGAAGTCCAGGTGGTCCTGGGACAGGTTGGTGAACGCACCGACCGCGAAGGTGGTGCCGCTCACCCGGCCGAGTGCGAGGGCGTGACTGGACACCTCAAGGGGCACGTGGGTGACACCGCGTTCGGCCATCAGCGCCAGCAGCGCCTGGAACTCCGGGGCTTCCGGGGTGGTGAAGCCAGTGGGCAGCGCGTCGTCGCCGATCCGCGCTCCCACAGTGCCGAGCAGGCCGGTGCGCGCCCCCGCCGCGCGTAACCCGGCCTCCAGGAAGTACGCCGTGGTGGTCTTACCGGCCGTGCCGGTGATCCCCAGTGCGGCCAGCCTGGTGGAGGGCTCGCCGTAGACGCGGGAGGCCATGACGCCCACCAGCGACCGGGGATCTGGGTGAACCAGCACCGGGACGGTCAGGCCGGCCAGGGCGCCGTCGCGCGCTCCCGGCGGGTCGGTGAGCACGGCGATGGCGCCGGCCCGGACCGCGGCACCGGCGTACCCGGCCCCGTGCGGACGCCCGGGGGTGAGGCTGGGTAACGCCACGAAGAGATCGCCGGGCAGCGCCCGCTGAGCGCACAGCGTGACGCCGGTGACCGGAAGCTGATCGGTGATCTTGCCGCCAGCGAGCGCTGCGAGGACACTCAGCGGGGTCGCCGAAGTGCGCGAGGGCCGCAATGAGGTGTCAGCCAACGAGCGAGTCATGAGGACAGTCACGATCCGGGGTCGGGTGCGCATGGAGCTGAAGCCCAGCGGGGACGAAGGCTACCGGCGCGCCCTAGCGGGATCGGGAGCGGACCCCTTCCCAGCCACACGTCACGGCAGCGTGAGGGTGACGGTGGGGCTGGGCCTGGGCGAGGCCGGAATCTGATAATGCCCGGCGAGGTACGAGGCGATCTGATGGAACAGCGGCGCGGCGGAACCCACGGCCGGGTCATCGAGTGATATGCCGACCACGAAGCGCGGCGCGTCTGCCGGGAAGATCCCGGCGAAGGTGATCCAGTAGTTCGAGTTGCTGTAGCAGCCACAAGCTGGGTTGACCTGCTGCGCGGTGCCCGTCTTACCGGAGACCTGATAGCCGTCCAGCGCGGCCTCCGGGCCGGTGCCGCGCTGCCCTGGCTCGTTCTGCATGACGGCGCGCAGCATGTCCCGCACCGTGCGGGCGGTCTGCGGGCTCACCACCCGGATGCCTTCCGGGCGCGGGGTGTCGGTCCGGGTACCGTCTGGGGCGATCTCAGCGCTGATAATGCGCGGGGGGACACGCACACCGTCGTTAGCGATCGCCTGGTACATGCCTGCCATCTGCAGCACCGTCATCGACAGGCCCTGGCCGATGGGCAGGTTGGCGAACGTGCTGCCCGACCACTGGTCGCGGGAGGGCACCCGGCCCGCGCTTTCGCCCGGCAGCCCAACACCGGTGCGCTGGCCCAGGCCCATCTTATTGATCATGTCCACGAAGCGGTCGGCACCGACCCGTTGCGCCGTGAGCAGCGTGCCGACGTTGGACGAGCGGGCCAGCACACCGGTGAAGGTCAGGTTCAGCATGCCGTGCGGCCAGGCGTCCCGGACAGTCCGGTCGGAGACCTTCAGCTCACCGGGGACCCGCAGCGGAGTGTCCGGGGTGACGACGCCAGACTCGATGGCCGCAGCCGCGGTCAGCACCTTGTTCACCGAACCCGGTTCGAAGGGCGCGGAGACAGCCGGGTTGCCCAGCATCTCCGGGGTGGCGGCGGCGAGGTTGTTCGGGTCGAAGGTGACGTCGTTGGCCATCGCGTAGACCTCGCCGGTGTGGGCGTCGAGCACCACCGCGCTGGCCCCTTTGGCGTGGTATTTCCGGGCGTAGTCACCGAGCATCTGCGCCACGGTGAACTGCAAGTCGGAGTCGAGGGTGAGCTCCAGCCCGGAGCCCGGTACCGACGGGCGCTCGGCGCGCTCGCTGCCGGGGATGACCGCGTCCGAGCCTTCCGCGGTGTCCACCACCCGGCGGCCGTCCTGGCCGGCCAGCATGTTGTCGTCGTAGTACTCCAGGCCGGCCAGTCCACGCACCTTGCGCTCATCGGCCCGCCAGTTCGCCACCCCCAGGACGTTGGCGGCGAGCTCCCCGCCGGGGTACTGACGGATCTCCCGGTGCTCGGCGCTGATCTCCGGGAAATCCTGCTGGATGGCCCTGGCCTGGGCGGGCGTCACCAGCGGCGCCAGCAACACGGTGGTGGCCTCGCCACGCAGCTGGGCGAGGATCTCCTGCTCGGAGACGGCCGGGCCGAGCACCTGCGCGACCCGGTGGGCCATCGCCTGCTTGTGTGCGTCCGGGTCGGCGTGGATGGCGCGCTGCTCGGCGATGATCCGCTGCGGCTGGGCGTAGAGCGCGGCGGCCGCGACACTGAACGCCAGCGGTGTGCCGTTACGATCTGTGATCGCGCCGCGCTGGGCGGGCAGTGTCTGTATGGTGGTGCGCTGCTTCGCCGCCTGCGCCGCGAGCGCTGAGGCCTGAAATCCCTGCACCGCGACCAGCCTGACCCCGGCCGCGACGAGCGCCACGACCAGGACGATCCGGCCGAGCACGAACCTGCTGGGCAGGCTCCTCGCCAGCGAGCGGGGTCGGCTGCGGTGGGCCCCTTTTCTGGTGGCACGGCCGCGACCCGGCCCGTGCATCAGAAGTGACCTGACGGATTCGCCACAGGCCCGATCGCTGCTGGTGAGGCAGGCGCGGCTGGCGCCGTGGTGACCGGCGGGACTGGGCCGACCGGCGGGACTGGGTTGACCGGCGGGACAGTGTTGGCTGGCGGGACTGGGTTGACCGGTTGCAGCGGCGCCGGCTGAAGCGGTCCCAGCGCCGGCACTGATGGCTGCGCTGGTACTGCTACCGGCACCAGAGGCAGGACGGGTACCACCGGCAGCGGGGCGGGCGCGACAGCTTTCCGGGGCTGGCCGATCAACACGACGCCGCCGTCCGGCCGGACGACCAGCCGGGCCGCGTCCCCCGCCGGCACCATCCCCAGCTCCCTGGCCCGGCGAGCCAGCTCTGGCGCCGTTTCCAGAGTAGCGACCTCACGGCCCAGGCTCTCGGAACGCTCAGTCAGGTTCCTCTCGGCCTTGTACGCGCTTTGCAGGTGGTAGGAGTCGGCGGTGGCCGCAGTGGATAGCCATAACGTGGCGGCCAGCGCCATTCCCAGCAACCCCATGACCAGCAGCACGAAACTCGTCCGGCCGGCTTCAGCGGCCCCAGCTTCACCAGACCCAGTGCCGCCGTGAGGGGCCTTGGCGCGCTGAGCACGACGAGCGTAGGCGCGGGCGACCGCCGGGGAACGCCCAGGTGATGGATTCGGGCCCCGGTCCGGGGCCGGGGCGGCGTCACGACGTCGGGCCCGGGTCCCCGTGCTGCCGGGAATTCCAGCGCCGCCGCTGGTCCCCGCGCCGCGAGGAGCGCCAGTGCCGCCACGGGCTGGGGTGCGCGCGGTGGCGGTCATGGGATCAGCCCCGGCGAGGCGGGCCCGGGTCCGCCCGGCGCCGCGATTCGCTGCGCGGCCCGTAACCGCGCTGACGCGGCCCGGGGATTGGCTGCGGTCTCGGCCGGATCAGCCCGTTCAGCGCCCCGGGTGAGGGTGTGGAACTGGGGACCGTGATCAGGCAGTTCGACTGGCAGCCCGACCGGGGTCCGGGGAGTCGCCAAATCGGCGATCGCCTGCTTGACGATCCGGTCTTCTAATGAGTGGTAGGACATCGCCACGAACCGGCCACCGACCGAGAGCGCGCGCAGCGCGGCGCGGACCCCTATCCGGAGCGCTTCCAGCTCACCGTTGACCTCAATCCGCAACGCCTGGAAGGTTCGCTTGGCGGGATGGCCGCCGTGCCGCCGGGTGGCCGCCGGCACACTCTGGTAGATGGCCTCAACCAGCTGGGCCGTGGACTGGAAAGGGCGACGGGTCCGCGCCGCCACGACCGCGGCGGCGATCCGGCCGGCGAAGCGCTCTTCACCGTACTCCCAGAGCACCCGCGAGAGATCGGCTTGCGAGTAGGTGTTGAGCACGTCCGCCGCGGTCGGCCCGCCGCTGGGATCCATTCGCATATCCAGCGGGGCGTCCCGGGCGTACGAGAAACCGCGCTCGGCAGTGTCGAGCTGGAGGGAGGACACACCCAGGTCGAAGAGCACGCCATCCAGGCCAGTGATGCCCAGGCGGCGAAGCACACCAGCGAGCTCATGGTAGACCGTGTGCACCAGGTGAGTCCGGTCAGCGTAGGGCCGCAGCCGATCACTGGCCACCGCGAGCGCCTGCGGGTCCCGGTCGATGCCGATCAGCGTCAGGCCCGGGTGGGCGCGCAGCAGCGCGGAGGCGTGCCCGCCCAGGCCCACGGTGGCGTCGACCAGCACAGCTTGCCGATCCGCGATGGCGGGCCCGAGCAACTCCAGGCACCGGTGCAGCAGAACGGGAACATGCGCGCCGCGCGCGTCGTCGCCCGGTGAGTGATCGGCCACTCGCAGCCCCCCTTCACGCACGCCCGGCCCTCCTCAACACAGTCCCGATATGGAGCCATACCGGGGTTACGACATGGTTAATTGTCCCGATATGACCTATATCGGTCGATAGTTCGATGTCGTCAGGTCTCCGCCCGGTGCCAGATCCTGGCGCCGGGGAAGGTGCGTCAGGGGCTCGCGGGTGCTCCTCCGGACGGAGGCCTCACGTCATCGGGTCACATCAGGCCGGGTAAGACCTCCTCTCGCGCCTGGGAGTAGGACTCCTCGTGCTCCTCCAGGTAGCGCTGCCAGGCCGCGCTGTCCCAGATCTCCAGGCGGTTGATCGCCCCGATCACCGCGCAGTCCTTGCTCAGCCCGGCGTAGCGGCGCAGCTCGGGTGCGATCGAGATACGGCCCTGGCCGTCCGGGCGCTGCTCATCGGTACCAGCGAAGAGGTAGCGCTGGTAGGCCCGCACCGCCTCATTGGTGAATGGCGCCTGGGCCACCTTGCGGGCCATCTCCTCGAACTCGGCACGGGGAAACACGTAGAGGCAGTGGTCCTGTCCCTTGGTGATCATCAACCCCCCTGCGAGCGCGTCACGGAACTTCGCCGGCAACGTCAGCCGACCCTTGTCGTCGAGCCGGGGTGTGTGCGTGCCCAGAAACATGGCCACCCACCTCCCCTGAGCTCCACGGTTACCCACATTACCCCACTTCTCGCCACTGTCAACGTTCAGGCACCCCAATTTCGTTACACGCTGCGTTATCTGAGCAGTTCAGAACCGGTGGCGGAAGGTGGGGTAGCTACTCGACGCGAGACCCGTCCAGCGTCCCGCAGCGGGTCTCCAGGCGGTGGACCACGACGTGCCGGCCCCTGCCCGGGACCCGCGGAGACGACGGTGGGGGAAAGTGGAGAATTCCGGGTCGCGGGCAGCCCTCGTCCCTGATGGGGACGTTCGTCGTTGTGCTGGGCGCCTGGTTTGACAGACTCCCCCCGGCTGACCCCGGAATGAAGGCGAGGAGGTCGCGTGAGCCCGCGAGATCTGCTTGTCAGCGATCGAGCCATGACCGACCCAGAGTCGCGGCCGCCGAACATCACGGAAGTGACCGCCATCGCGCAGCGAATCATGGACAACGTCGAGCGGGTCCTGGTGGGCAAGCCCGACGCGGTGCGCACAGCGTTGATCACTTTGCTCGCCGAGGGTCATCTGCTGCTGGAGGACGTGCCAGGGGTGGGCAAGACGTCGCTGGCCAAGGCACTGGCCCGGTCCATCGATGGCACGGTCAACCGGATTCAGTTCACCCCGGACCTGCTGCCCAGCGACATCACCGGGGTGTCCGTCTTCGACCGCAATACCGGCGGGTTCGACTTCCGGACTGGCCCGGTCTTCGCCAATGTCGTGGTCGGTGACGAAATCAACCGGGCCTCCCCCAAGACCCAATCCGCGCTGCTGGAGTGCATGGAGGAGCGCCAGGTCACCGTCGATGGGCACAGCTATCCGCTGAGCGGCCCGTTCATGGTGATCGCCACCCAGAACCCGGTGGAGATGGAGGGCACCTACCCGTTGCCAGAAGCCCAGCGGGACCGTTTCACCACCCGGATCTCGCTGGGCTATCCCGATTTCAGCGCGGAACTCGCGATGGTCGACGAGCACGCCGGCACCGACCCCTTCGCCACCCTCGACGCGGTGTCCACCGCAGCCGAGGTGAGCACGCTGTGCGACGCGGTGCGCTCCATCTACGTGTCGGCCGAAATCCGGCGGTATGTGGTCGAGCTGGTCAGCGCCACCCGGGCGGTGCCCGCGCTGCGGCTGGGGGCCTCCCCGCGCGCCACCTTGCAGCTGATCCGGACCAGCAGGGCGCGGGCCGCGCTGGCCGGGCGGGACTTCGTGGTGCCCGATGACGTGCAAGAGATGGCGCAGCCGGTGTTGTCCCACCGGCTGGTGCTCAGCGCGCAGGCGCTGCTCGACCGGCGATGCCCGGAGGAGATCGTTCGGGAGTTGCTGACGCGCGTGCCGGTACCGCAGGACCCGAGGCGGCCACCGGCGGAGGGCCGCGACCGCAGTGGCGCTCTCAGCCGGTCGCGTTTGTCCCCGTCACATTCACCTCAGTCACGTTCACCTCAGAGGCGCTAGGTGCCAGGGCGAGCGAGTCCGCTGAGCGCCCGGGACCGCCCAGCCACCCGGTGCGGCCTGACCACCCGGGGCTGGTGCCTGCTCGCCACCGGTGCGGCGGTGGCGGTGTGCGCGGTGCTGATCAATGAGCGGGACCTGCTACGCCTCGCCGCCTTCGCCGTCACACTCCCTTTACTCGCTCTGGCAGTGATCACCCGCACCCAGCTCGGGCTGCACGCGGAACGCGAGTTAGTGCCCTCCCGGACCTCGGCCGGCAGCGCGTGCGAGGCGCGCCTGACGCTGCGGTTCACCGGCCCTCGCCGCAGCCGGGTCCTGCTGGAGGACGCGGTACCCCGGATGCTGGGCGGCCCGCACCGAGCGGCGGTGGCACCGTCATCGGGAGATGCCGAGGTGACGCTGAGCTACCCGCTGCGCCCAGCCGAGCGCCGGGTGCATTCGCTTGGCCCGCTGATCGCCCGGGTCACCGATCCCCTCGGCCTGGCGCAGCGCAGCCGCACGCTCGCCGGGATCAGTCAGCTGGTGGTGCTCCCCGCGGTGGTGCCGCTGGCCGGGCTGCCCGCCGGAGGCGAGCCGGGAGCAGGACCGGCCGCCAACAGATCCACAGACTCGGGCACGGGTGGCGACTCCCTGCTGGTACGCGATTACCGGCCCGGTGATGACCTGCGCAGGGTGCACTGGCGCACGAGTGCCCGCCGGGACGAGCTAATGGTCCGGACCGAAGAGTGGTCGGAGCACAGCGAGCTCACCGTGCTGCTGGACCACCGCGCGCAGGCCCACCGGGGAGCCGGTCCCGCCTCGAGCCTGGAGTACGCGGTGACCCTGGCGGCCAGCGTGTATCTGCATCTGCGGCAGCGCGCTTTGCGCGTGCGCTTGGTCACTGTGGACGGTGTGGTTCTCGCCGACGCCGAGCACACCGGCGAGGGCGCGCTCGACGCACTGGCCGCGCTCACCATGACAGATCAGCGCGACCTGGCCGGTGTCCCGGAGCCGGCTGGCCGCTGCGCGGTGGTCGCGGTACTCGGGGCGCTCGGGTCAGGGGCCGCCGAGCGGCTTCTGGCCAGCCAGCGGCGCGGGAGGCGCAACCGCGCGGTACTGCTGGACGTCGCGGCATGGGCCAGGCCCGGGGACGGCCAGACCGCTCCCCCACCGGCGAAGGCCGCGCAGCTGCTCGCGGCGGCAGGCTGGTCGGTGGTGGCGGCGGGCCCGGACCAGCCGCCGTCCTCGGTGTGGGACCAGTTGTGCCTGGACTCATCGTTTCTGGGTTCATCGTTTCTGGGTTCAGCGCACTCGCTGGGAGCGCCACGGTGAGCGGGTGGACCATCAGCGCGCTCCGGCCCGCCGTCGCGGGGCTGGCCCTCGGACTCACCGCAGCGTCGCTGACCGGTGTGCTGGCGGGCGTGTTCTGGTGGGGCTATGCCGTGGTGAGTATCACTGTGGTGGTCGCCGCGGGGTTAGCGCTGCGCTGGCTGCGGATGCCCGTGATCGTCACGGTGGCCGGTCAGCTCGCCGTGCTGCTAGGGCTGGTCACCACAGTGTTCACCCCCAGCGTCGTGCCCGGGCCGGACTCGATCGCGGAGCTGGCCGGGGTGCTCGCGCGGGCCGCCCACCAGATCCGGGTGGGGCTCCCGCCACTGCCGGAGAGCGCCGAGTCGCACTGCCTGGTCGTCCTCACCATCGGGCTGGTAGCCGTGGCGGTCGATGTCCTGGCCATGGCCGCCCCGGCCTGCGCCGGGCTGGTGCTTTTGTGCGTAGTGATCGTCCCCGCTGTGGCCTCGGCGAGGATGCTGCCGTGGTGGAGTTTCGCGTTAGCCGCAGCGGGGTACGCCCTTCTCCTCACTGTCGATACCGGGTGCCGACAGATCAGCTGGGGTGAGACCGTCGGCGCGAGTCAGTGGTTCGCGGGCACTCCCGTGGCGGCAGGAGTCATGGCCATCGCGATGGTGGTGGCGCTGACGACCGGGGCCACGGCTACCGTCGTGGGGACCAGCCGGGCCAGCCACACTCCAGGCCGCGCCGCGATACCGGCCAGTGGAATCGGGTTGAACCCCTTCACGTCGCTGCGCGGGCAGTTGTCTAGCGGCGAGGCCATCCCGCTGCTGCGGGTCCACGGGTTACGGCAGCGCGCCTACCTGCGGGCGCTGACGCTGAGCAGGTTCACCGCGGGAACGGGCTGGCAGCCGGGCCCGATGGATCCCGCGATTCCCGCCGATGACGCCCGTACTGTCCGGCTGCCGCTGCCGGCTGGGGTGACCACCCCGGTCGTCGGGCCCACCGTCCGGGTCCAGATCGAGCCAATCAACTACACGGACAGCTGGCTGCCCTCCTATGGTTACCCGCTCTCGCTCGGCGGCATCAGCCCGGCATGGAGGTACGACCCGAACGCGATCACTGTTTTCTCCGCGCAGCGCCAGCGCGCGCAGCCCTACTCCGAGCTGGGTGTGCTCCCCCAGGCGGATCCCCAGCTGCTGCGGGCGTCCGGCCCGGCTGCCGGCGCGGCGTTCACCGGTGTCGATCCGCGCTATCTTGAGGTCGGCGTGGTGGACCCGAGAGTGCGGGAGCTGGCCGCCCGCATCACCGCGCAAACCCACACCGCCTTCGACGCCACCGTCGTCCTCACCCGCTGGTTCACCTCACCCAGCAGCGGGTTCAGCTACGACCTGAAGACCGCCCCGGGCACCAGTGGCGACGCCCTGGTGGACTTCCTGTTCACCGGCCACCGCGGTTACTGCGAGCAATTCGCCTCGGCGGTGGCGATCATGTTACGGACGCTGGGAGTGCCGGCCCGGGTCGCGGTCGGCTTCACCCCCGGCACCCTGACCGGCAACTCCCGGCTGGTCACCACCCAGGACGCGCACGCCTGGGTGGAGGCCTGGTTCCCGAACGCGGGGTGGCTGCCGTTCGATCCCACCCCGCTCTCCGATGGCCGCACTGTGCTGCCGACCTATGTCGTCACCGCCGGCGTCAGCCCGCCCGCCGGCATCCCGGCCCCGGCAGCGCCGACCCTGGCCGTTGCGCCGCCGTCCCGGCCGGATGCCCGTGCCACGACGCCGCAGCGGCCCGCTACCGGCCACAGCGCTGGGCTGGAGCTAACCGCAGCGGGGTTCCTAGGGTTCGCTGTGCTGGCGGGGATCACCCCGATGGGAGTACGCGGGAGCCGTCGGCGGCGGCGGATGCGCCTGGTTTACGCGGGTGGCCCGCGAGCGGTCTCCGCCGCGTGGGAGGAGGTGCTAGCCGAGTCAGCGGACCGGGGAGTGGTGCCCCCTGATGGTGAGACCGTGCGGGCGAGCGCACAACGGCTGGTTCACGACCACGGCATGGACGAGCCAGGCCAGGCCAGCTTGCACATCCTTGTCCGCGCGGTGGAGCGATCCTGGTACGCGGCCGTCAGCGAAACTGGGGGCCCCCAGGTTGGCAGCGCGGTTGAGATTCGCGGCGCCGTTGACGCGGTGGTAGCCAGCATGGCACGGTGCGCACCGCTGAACCGGAAAGCCAAGCTCCTGCCACGCTCGGTGCTTACCCGCTCTCGAACCCCCGGCCTTCGAGGGCGCTGACACTCCTGGACGCTAGTGATCCTCGAACCGGCGGCGGAACCGCTGTTCCATCCGCTGGGCGAGGGTGCTGCGGCTTTGGCCGGGAGCGGCGGTGCGGTCCGCCGAACCGGACCGCCGGGCATCACCGGCCGGACGACGGGAGAAGATCGCCACGATGGCGCCGGCGAACATCCCCAGGAAACCGATAACGGCGATAACCAGGCCCCCGGTCGGATGGGCTGGTAGAAGCACGACACCGGCGACAAGAAGCAGCAGGCCTAGTGCGAAAAGCGCGATGCCCTGGACTCGGCGCCGGTGGGGCAGGCTGCGCATCCGGGCGCCTCGGACATTGGACGCGAATTTGGGGTCCCCTGCATAGAGCGCGCGCTCGATCTGGTCGAGCAGTCGCTGCTCGTGCTCGGAGAGTGGCATCGCTCCTCCTCCGGCACTCGATTGTGAGTAAGGGGTGTGACTATGAGGTTAGGTGCATCGTAGGTGACCCGACGGCAGCTGTGCCTACCGCAGCCTCACCATGAGTCCCTGTCGTTGAGGATACGAGCCTGCGGCGGGATGGACTAGCCGATCTCGTTACCCGATTCAGGGGAGAGCGGCGATTCGCCGCCATCGCACCACCCGGTCGTGTCCAGCAAAGCGGCCGGGCGGACCGCCGTGTCGCCGAACCGGGACCGGGCGGCATCCACAGCGCGTTCGGCGTCCGACCACCCCGCGGCGATGCCGCCGCCATCCAGGGTGAACTGCTCCCCCGCGCCACCGCGGATCAGCTGCTCGACCCGCACTCCCAGCAGCCGCACCGGCGCCCCGGCCGCGCGGTGC
>DASTBN010000538.1:0-3286 GCA_035712045.1 Pseudonocardiaceae bacterium | reverse complement strand
TACTTCGCTATCTCCGCCAAGCTGCGCGATCCGGATCATGACATCACGATCATCGAGCGCAACCCGGCCGGGGTCACCTACGGATGGGGCGTCACCTTCTCCGACCCATTGCTGGACAGCCTCTACGGAAACGACCCGGTGAGCGCGCAGAAGATACTCGAGAATCCAGCGTCGTGGGGCAACCAGGAGGTCCACGTCCGGGGGAGTAAACGGGCTCACCTCGGCGGATACGGGTTCGCCATCGGCCGCAAGCACCTTCTCGACATCCTGGTCGAGCGGGCGACGGAGCTCGGCGTCGATATCCAGTTCCAGCGTGAGTTCCACGACCTGTCCGAGATCGCGGACGCCGATCTGATCGTCGCCGCCGACGGCGCGAACAGCCACATCCGCCGGCTTCACAATGAGCACTTCCAGACGGACGTCGTGGTGGGCCGGAACAAGTACCTCTGGCTGGGTACCCACCGGGTCTTCGAGTCCTTCATGTTCGCCTTCGAAGAGACCGAAGCCGGCTGGGTCTGGTTCTACTCCTACCCCTACAACGAGGACACCACGACCTTCATCGTCGAATGCTCCCCAGAGACCTGGCGGGGGCTGGGCTTCGACGTGCTGGGACCCGATGAGAGCTTGCGGAAGCTGGAAAAAATCTTCGCGCACCATCTCGGCGGTCATTCGCTGTTGAACTCGATGCGCGATCTCGGCAAAATCCCCTGGCTCAATTTCCCGCGCATCACCAACACATCGTGGTATCACGGCAAGATCGTGCTGATGGGCGACGCCGCGCACACCACACACTTCTCCATCGGGTCGGGCACCACACTGGCGATGAAGGACGCGGTCGCCCTCGCCGAGAGCCTGCACACCCACGATGACCTTCAGGCGGCCCTGGCGCATTACGAGACCACGCGGCGCGCCGAGATCCTAGACCTGCAGAACGCCGCGGTGAGCAGCACCGAATGGTTCGAGAACGTGCCGAGTCATATCGATCAGCCGATCACCCGGTTCGCCTACTCGTTGTGGAGGCGCCGCGGCCATCATCCGCGATGGCGTTATCAGCTTCATCTGGCGACGCAGATCTCGCCGCTACGCAGGCTGCGCCAGGTTCTCAGCTCCGCGCGCAACGGCCTGCGGGCTCAGCAGCGGATGAAGCTGGCCCACCTCTCTCCCTCGGCCTACGCCCACCGTGAGATGAGCCATCGTTAGGGGAAAACGAGCGCATCAGGAGCTCAGCGGATTCATAACGGGGGAAGCGAGTGACAGCGGACATGCGCATCGTGTGCGTCGGCGGGGGGCCAGCGGGCCTGTATTTCGCCCTCTCGGTGAAGTTGCGGAATTCCGGTCATGACGTCACCGTAATCGAACGCAACCCGGCGGGAGTGACGCACGGCTGGGGAGTCGGCTATTGGGACGACGTGCTGGATAGTCTCTACCGCAACGATCCTGTGAGCGCCCGGCAGATACAGGAATCCTCCGGGGTGTGGGACGGCGTGGAGGTGCACGTCGGGGCTGACAAGAAAGCCTACCTGGGTGGTTACGGGCTCAGCATGGGCCGCCAGCGCCTGCTCGATATCCTGGCGGAGCGGGCCATGGGCCTCGGTGTCGATGTCCAATTCGACCGCGAGGTCGGGGATCTTTCCGAGATATCCGACGCCGATCTGATCGTCGCCTCCGACGGCATCAACAGCCGGACGCGCCAGCATCGGGAGGGCGATTTCCGGACGAATATCGAGACAGGTCTCAACAAGTACCTCTGGCTGGGCACATACCACGTTTTCGACGCTTTCACCTACGTGTTCGAGCGGACACACGCCGGCTGGATATGGCTGCACGCCTACTACCTCGACGCCGAGCGGAGCACGTGCATCGTCGAATGCCCGCCGCAGACCTGGGCCGGGCTGGGATTCGATCACCTCGGCCCTGACGAGAGCATGCGCCTGCTGGAGCAGATCTTCGCCCGTCACCTGCGGGGCCAGCCGCTGATCAGCCAGATCCGCGGCGGGACGAAGCTGCCCTGGATGAATTTCCGGGTGGTCAGGAACGCGTCATGGTTCCGTGACAACGTGGTCCTGCTGGGTGACTCCGCGCACACGACGCATTTTTCGATTGGCTCGGGAACCAAGCTGGCGATTGGCGACGCCATCGCGCTCGCCGCGCATGTAGACGCGCATCCGGATCTGCCCGCCGCGCTCCGGGCTTACGAGACCCAGCGGCTCGCCGAGGTGGGTGTGGTCCAGCGCAACGCGGTGACGAGCATGCGGTGGCTGGAGCATATCGAGGATTTCATCGATCAGGACGGCGTGCGCTTCGCCTACGCGCTGTCGAAGCGTTTCCGCGGCCGGCAGCCCCTGTGGCGATACCAGCTCCACCTGGCGACCCAGGTTCCCGCGCTGCGACGGCTGCGCCGCCATGTGACATCAGTCCGGCGACGCCGTCAGGCACGCCTGCGGGAGCGAATGACTGAGGTGTGTCCCGTGATGTCAGGGCCTCGGGATATCAAAAATGTTGCTCAGGCTGGCAGCGAAGAGGATATCGCCGTCCAATGACACCTTCCCGGTCATCAGCATCGCCGCTGGGGAGCCATTCCCGGAGACCAGCGTGAGGAACTCCTCACCCGCCATCGTCAGGGTGACCCGCGGCTCGTGTGATGGCTCTTTGCTGGATGAGCAGCTGGGAGCGGAGCCACCCTGGGTCCCCGTGATCCAGGTTTCGTAGACGTCCTCGCCGCGCGGGCCGCCGGTGATCCGCCAATGGATCGCGGAATCCTTGCTGGGCGCGCGCTCGGGGCAGAATCGATCCACCATCCGGCGAAAGATCGTCTCGAGCAGCGGGTCACGCCGCTGCGGGTCGTCCAGCACAGCGCTCAGTTGCTCAGCCGAGGCATCCTTGATCAACCGGGCGAAGACCGCCGGATCCATCCCGGCGTTCGCTGGTTCGAACAGGCACGCGAACTCCTCGACGGAGAGCCGTCTCGGATCGATGCTCTCAGGTCCGGTCTCCGTCATGGTCACCTAGGTTAGCCCGTGGTGGTTCGCGTCGCCCCGCGTGGCGCTGCTACACACTAGGGAATGTCCACAGTAGTCATTGTGTCGTTCCGGCTCGGGATGGCGGACGGGGTGTCTGTGGCGGCGGCGCAGTGGGTCACGGCGTTGCGTCAGATGGGCCTGCGGGTGCACACGGTCGCGGGAGAGGGCGCAGCGGATCGCCTGGTACCCGGGCTTGCCCTGGGCTCCCCCCAGCCAGCCCGCCCGGCTGATCTGGCCGACGCGCTGCGCGGCGCCGATCTGGTGGT
>DASTBN010000537.1:0-2885 GCA_035712045.1 Pseudonocardiaceae bacterium | reverse complement strand
GCGGGCCGGGTCGCCCATCCCTGGTGGCCGGCGCTGGGACCGTGGTTTTTGCTGATCACACCGGTGATCGCCGGCCTGGTGTACGGCCCGCTAGTGTCCCGGTTCGCACCGGAAGCCCGCGGGCACGGCGTGCCCGAGGTGATGTACGCGGTCGCCGAACGTGGTGGGCGGATCCCAGCACCGGTCAGTGCGGTCAAGGCACTTGCCTCGGCGCTGTGTATCGGTTCCGGCGGGTCGGTGGGCCGGGAAGGGCCGATCGTGCAGATCGGCGCGGCGCTCGGCTCCCTGTTCGGGCGTTCGGTCCGGTTACCCGAATCCCGCCTGCGGGTGCTGGTGGCCTGCGGGGCGGCCGGTGGGATCGCGGCCACCTTCAACGCACCCCTGACCGGGCCGTTTTTCGCGATGGAGTTGATCCTGCGCAACTTCGCGGTGGAGTCTTTCGGCGCGGTCGTGCTGGCCAGCGTCACCGCCAGCGTGGTCGGCCGCGCGGCGTTCGGCGACACCGCGTTCCTCACCCTGCCAGCCTTCACGATGCGCAGCCCGCTGGAATACCTGCTGTTCATCGTGCTCGGCATCGTCGTGGGAGCGTGCGGGGTGCTGTTCACCCGCATCCTGTACTGGACTGAGGACGGCTGTGACTGGGCCTGGCGGGGCCCGGAATGGCTCCGGCCCGCCGCCGGTGGTCTCCTACTAGGCGGGTTACTGGTCCTGCTGCCGCAGATGTACGGGGTGGGCTATCCCGTCCTGCAGAACGCCCTGCGAGGTGATTACCTGCTCGGTTTCCTGCTGGTACTGCTGGTCGGCAAGATCGTCGCGGCCAGCCTCACCATCGGCATCGGCGGCTCGGGCGGGATTTTCGCGCCATCGTTGTTCATCGGCGCCATGGGGGGCACCGCGTACGGCGTACTGGCGCACGCCGCCCTGCCGGATCTCACCGCCTCCCCCGGCGTATACGGGCTCATCGGCATGGGGGCGGCGTTCGCTGGAGCCACCCGCGCCCCGATCACCGCCGTGATCGTGCTCTTCGAGCTCACCGGGCAATACACGATCATCCTGCCCCTGATGACCGCGATCGTCCTCGCCACACTCACCAGCCGGGCGCTGTCCGCTGACACCATCTACACGCTCAAGCTCCGCCGCCGCGGCATCGACATCGACCGGCCGCCCCACGCCCAGCGTCTCGCCAGCACCACCGTCGCCGAGGCGATGATGCCCCTTCCTGCCCCTCTGCCCGGAGAGACGACGTTGCCACACGCGGCCCACGCCCTGGCCATATCCGAACATGGCATCCTCCCCGTGATCGGTGACGACGGCTACTACCAGGGCTGTGTCACCGCGCGGGGCGTCGCCGAAGCACTCGCCGATGACCAAGGTGTCGGTGGCACCGTCGCCGACCTCGCTGAGCTGCTGCCACTCGTGATGCGTGACTCCAGCCTGGCCGAAGCGCTCACCGCGCTCACCGACGCGCCAGGCACCGGCCTGCCCGTCCTCGTCAACGACAATCAGCTCGTCGGCTGGATCACCCACCAGTGCATCCTCGATTCCCTGAACTCCACCGCGTCGGAGTGAGGAGGGGAGCGACGCGCTCTCCAGGGACTCGACTCTGTGCTGAGCTGGCGGTGGTTGCCCGAGTGAACTCGGTATCAATCAGACCGGGCTGATTGGGCGCTCACAGGTCTCGAAGGCGACGGTTGGCGAGCTTTACCGCAACTCCGCGCAGCGCCGGCGGAGCGCGCGGACCCTGGAAGCGCTGTCCATAGCACTCGGGTGGCACCCGCAGCACCTGGCCGCGGTACTGAAGGGCCAGCGCGTCCCAGGTATCGGCGAGCCGGTGAGCCGTTCCGATGACGACATTCCGGGAAGGCTGGCCACGATCGAGTATCGCCTCGCACGGATAGAGACACGGCTCGGCGACATTGGCGAGCTGAGCGACCGAATCGGCGAAGTAAAAACCAGTATCGAAGCGGTGATGCGGCTCGTGGATCCGGGTCAGAAAATAGTGAGGGGATGAGTGTTCCGGGTGTCCGCTGTTCATGCCGGTCAGTCAACAGCGAATCCGCCGCGCCGGCCATGCACCGGCAGCGCATCACTACGGCGCTCCCAGTGCATTCTTAGTGCACTTCCTGGTTTTAGGGGCTATTTCTGATGGAACCGGTACCGCTGTGGACGGGCCGCGGTGCGTGCGCGCTGCAAGCCGCGTTACGGATGACCGATGAGTCATTCGCCGCGCATCTGGGCATCGCGGCGCGGACGGTCGCGATGTGGCATCAGAAGCCGGACCGCGTCCCGAACGCTGAGATCCAGCAGGCGTTAGACACCACCCTGGAACAAGCCGGACAAGGCGCCCAGGCACGGTTCACCAGGAATCTCACCGCAACCACCGAGGGCGCCGAACCGGCGAGTCCGCCGCCCGATGATCCCGCTGCTACTGGGGATACCCCTGCGGCAGTAGCGGGCGCCCAGGCGGCCACCGCCTCGCCTACGATCATCACGGGAACGGCTGGCGACATCGCGGACGGGGACTTCATGGGCTGGCTGCAGGTGGCGCACGCCGCGTCCGCGCCACCGGATGGCTCGGATGTCGGGCAGATCATCCGCTGGTACCGCACCTACGAGGGACTGGCCCAGCAGGACGCCGCCGCCCGCCTCAACACCACGCAGTCACGGCTATCCAAGCTGGAAAAGGGCACCCAGGCCCTGCGCGATGTCACCGAGCTGCGGCACATCGCGCGGAAGCTTGGCATCCCGCCGGAGCGGCTTGGCGTGCTGGCGGACCACTCGGGCGACGCGCGCCCGTTCGCCTCACACGTCAGCGACCGTCCCGGCCCGGTCCGGGACAGCCAGGAACACTGGCGGAACATCCGCCGGGAGCTCAACACCCACCG
>DASTBN010000536.1:0-9199 GCA_035712045.1 Pseudonocardiaceae bacterium | reverse complement strand
ACAGGCCAGCCCGCCCTCGGGGTACCGGAACCCCACCGCCCGTTGCAGCCCCGCCAGGTCGGCCAACAGCTCGCGCACCGGCTGTTCTCCGCCCAGCTCGATCGCCAGCACCAGGAAGATTGCCGAACCGGTCAGCGGTGTCAACACCGGCTGCGCCAGCGCCGTCGGCGCCCCCACCGGATCGCGCCCGGCCATCAGCACACCCACCACCCGTTCACATCGCACCCCCCATGACCATCGTGGCACGCCCGGTTGCGCCGCGCACCAGCCACGACCACCGTTTCGGCATCGGTGGCGAGCTCGAAGTCCCGCATGTTCTCGGCCGCGTAGCTGGGCGCCACATCACAGTCGTCGCTGGCGAGCCGTCGGACCAGGGTTCAGCCGCGCAGGAACGCCAGGACTTCGGCGTTGAAGGTCTGGGCGTGGGTGACGTTGAGTCCATGGGGGGCGTCCTTGACGAGGACGAGTTTGCTGTCCTTCACCGCTTCCGCGGTGCGTCGGCCGCTGACCTCGAAGGGCACGATCGCGTCGGAGTCGCCGTGGATGACCAGAGTCGGGATGGTGAACCGCTCGAGGTCGCCCCGGAAGTCGGTCTTGGTGAACGCTGTTGTGCAGTCCAGGGTGCCTTTCGGCGACGCGGTGGCGGCGATCGTGGCGTTGTAGTCCCGCAGCGGTCCGCTGACTAAGTCGGTGCGGCCACGGACCGAGAAGAAGTTGGTGACGAACGCATCGGTGAAGGCCACCCGGTCAGCCCGGATGCCATCGTGGAAGCCGGTGAGGGTCGCGTCGTCGATGCCGCCCTCGGGATTGTCGGCTGTCTTGTACAGGTAGGGCGGGACAGCGGCGGCGAACACGGCCTTGGCGACCCGTTCGGTGCCGTACCGGCCGATGTAGCGGGCTACCTCGCCGCCGCCCATGGAGAACCCGATGAGGGTCACCCCGGTCAGGCCGAGGTGCTCGATAAGGGTATGCAGGTCGGCGGCGAAGGTGTCGTAGTCGTACCCGTCCCAGGGCTGGGACGAGGCACCGAAGCCGCGCCGGTCGTAGGTGATCACCCGGTATCCATCCCCGGCCAGCGCGGGAACCTGGGGCTCCCAGGACCGGCTGGAGAGCGGCCAGCCGTGAATGAGGATCACGGGTGTTCCCGAGCCGTGATCCTCGTAGTACAGCTCGATGGGGGTGCCGTTCTCCTCACCGACGGTGAGACGTGCCATGGCGTGGCTCCTTGCTCCGATCGGTCGGCGCCGACGATGCCCACCTTGGCGCTAATCACCGGTGCTGGCAACACCCGATAGCGTTCGGCACGGCCTGGCCGGCAGCGGGTAATGCATGGCAGAAATTCCGTGACGGTGTATCAGGCAGGGGATCGCCAGCTCGTACCAGCGACATCCGTGAAATAGCCTTCTCCACGCGTCGCGCCTCGCCGAGAGTGAGTTGTTCGACGCTGAGTAACGTGACACCCGCGCGCAGTACCGATGACAACGGAAGGATACGGACATGACGAGTGAGCGGTTTGACAATGGGCTGAAGACGTTTTCGATGCACGCCTTCGATGAGTCGTCATCCGGAACCGTCGAAGAGCTGCTGAACGAACACCCTCACTATGCGGGGATGCGGCCCGAAGGCGCCGAACAGGAGAATGTCGACCCGGAGACCGCGGCGCGCCGGTTCCTGGACCAGGCATTGACCAGTGACGCCGTGCCGTCATTGACCGCGCCAGTAGCGGAGGGAGCCACGAGCCGGTTCAAGACCATCAACACGGAAACGGTCCCGCTCACCGGGACCCGGGTGGTCAAGTTCCGTCAGACCCTCAACGGCATCCCGGTATACGGCTCGCTGGTGGCGGTAGAACTCGACGAGGGCAACAACCTCATCGGCATCGACTCCGCCCTCGGAGAGCCCGAAGGTGTCGACCCGGTCGCGAGCGTCTCTCCCGCCGCCGCGCTGGCTGCGGCTGAGGCCGCACCGGATGGGTATTCCCCCAGGCTGACTGGTGTCATACCACGCCTGAGCTACTACTTCGACACGAAGGCCTCCCGCTGGCGGCTCGTCTACATCCTCCAAGACGTGCCGGTGACCCTCGACCGCGGCGCCGAGTCCCAGGAGGAGCGGGCTAGCGAGCTGGAACCACCGCGGATCATGGACTACGTCGTGGACGCCCACGACGGGAGCGTGGTCACCCTGCTCCCCCGCACGCCAAGCGTGTCGGCCGAGCAGCAGAAAGCCGTCGACTCGTTCGGAATCGAGCGCTCGTTTCTTGTGTCGAGCGAAGGCGGCCACTTCGTGTTGTACGACCCGGATCACAATGTTAAGACGTTCGACTTCGGCTTCAAGGATCCCGAGGTTCACGGTGATCGGCTGCCTGGTGACGCTGTCTCTAACCCGCCGGAGTGGTCACCGGGCGCGGTAAGCGCTCACGCTAACGCGGTCGCGGTGTCGGAGTTCCTGCGCACGGTATTGCGGCGCGACAACATCGATGACCATGGCGGAGCGATGCTTTCCACGATCAATTGTGTGGTCGCCAGTGCCAGTCAGCGCCCGAATGAGTGGATCAACGCCTTCTGGAACGGGACGCAGATGGTCTACGGCCAGGTGCGGCGACCCGATGGTCTGCGCTCGCTGGCCGCGAACATCGACGTGGTCGCGCATGAGATGTTTCATGGTGTCACCGATCACACGTCGCGACTTGAGTACGCGTTCCAGTCCGGTGCTCTGAACGAGTCCTATTCCGATATCTTCGGCACGATCGTCGCTAACCTCGGCAACGACGACCCACGCACCTGGGACTGGCAGCTCGGCGAGAACCTTCAAGTCGGCGACAAGCCGCTCCGCGACATGTCGAACCCGCCCCGTTTCGGGCAGCCCGACCACATGCGCGACTTCCGCGTGCGGCCGTACTCGCGCGGGGGCGACTGGGGCGGCGTCCACACCAACAGCGGGATCCACAACAAGGCCGCCTTCAACCTGCTCACCGCCGAGAACGGCGACGGGACCCTGACCCTGACCCCGGCCGAGGTCGCGGCCGTGTTCTATCTGGCGTTGACCCAGCGGCTGGCGAGCACGTCACAGTTCATCGACAGCAGACGGGCCGTCGTGGCGAGTGCGCAGACACTGTTCCGGACGCTGCCCGAGGAGGAACGGACGCGCAAGGTCAACGCGGTCGGGGCCGCGTTCGACGCGGTCGGCATCGTCTGAGGCGCCCGCCGTCCTGAACCCGGATGTCAGCGGGCTCGGTGACCCGGTCCTGCTCATCGGAGTTCGTACCCTGGCGAGGAAGGTGCAGTCTGTCCCGTGACAGGGATCCGGTGGGCAGGAACGGAGACGGTTGCCCGCTTGGCCGGACACCGAAGCTCTGTTCCGCCCGTGCGGATCCGGGCGAACGAGCGAGGCGGATGCCCAGGATCTATTGGGTACCCTCTTGTGTAGTACCTCGCTTGTATCTACTTCGGAGAGTGGCTGGATGGAGACCGTCGGCGTGCGCGACCTCGCGAACCGGGCATCTGCTGTGCTCGATCAGCTAGAGCAGGGCGGACAGCCCGTCATCATCACGCGACGCGGACGCTCGGCGACAACAGAGCTGGTCACCACTGGAAGGATCCGCGGGGCAGGGTCTGGCTGGTGTGCTCAGCTGTCGTGGCGGGTGCGCTGCGGCAGCCTGTCGTGGGTGCCAGCCGGGGTGCCTTCCGGGGGGAGGCCGGGCGCTGGCTCGGAGCCGGGTGGCTCGCCCCGGGCGATCGCGGCCGGGGCGGTGTCCCGGCGGATTCCCGCAGCGGCGTAGGCCTCGTTCTCGTCGAGGGTTTCGCGACGCAGCAGGGCGTGCGCCAGCCGGTCGAGCTGCCCGCGGTGCTCGCGCAGCGTGGCGACGGCCTCCGCGTAGCAATCGTCGACGATCCGCCGGACCTCCTCATCGACCAGTTCCTTGGTCGCCGGGGCGACGTTGTCCAGGCCCAGCGGTGACTCCTGCCCCGGTGCTGGCAGCACCGACACCGGGCCGATGGCCTCGGACATCCCCCACCGGCCGACCATCTGGCGGGCGATGCGGGTCACCTGCTCGAGGTCGCTCTCCGCGCCGGTCGTCATGTCGCCGTAGACGATGTCCTCGGCGGCCCGGCCGCCGAGCGCCCCGATGATCCTGCCCCGCAGGTACTTCGCCGAATAGCCATACCGGTCGGTCTGCGGGCTCTGGAACGTCACGCCCAGGGCCTGCCCGCGAGGGATGATCGATATCTTGCGCACCGGGTCCGCCCCGGGCGTCAGCATGCCGAGCAGCGCGTGCCCGGACTCGTGGAACGCGGTGCGCTCCTTGTCCTCTGCGGAGAGCATGATGCCGCGCGCCGTGCCCAGCACGATCTTCTCCAGCGCGTCGCTGAAATCGGCTGCGGTGACCTGGTCATGATCGCGGCGGGCGGCGAGCAGCGCCGCCTCGTTGACCAGGTTCTTCAAATCCGCGCCCACCATCCCCGGCGTCGCGGCCGCCACGTCGTCAAGATCCACGTCCGGGGCCAGCGGCACGCTGCGGACATGCACGTCGAGGATCTGCCGGCGCCCGGTGAGATCCGGCGGGCTGACCGTCACCCGCCGGTCGAACCGGCCAGGGCGCAGCAGCGCCGCATCGAGGATCTCCGGGCGGTTGGTGGCCGCGAGCACTACGACCCCTTCGCTGCCGGTGAACCCGTCCATCTCGGTGAGGATCTGGTTGAGCGTCTGCTCCCGCTCGTCGTGGCCGCCGATGGACTGCGCCCCCCCACGGGAGCGCCCGATCGCGTCGAGCTCGTCGATGAAGATGATCGCTGGTGCGACTTTTTTCGCCTGGTCGAACAGGTCCCGCACGCGGCTGGCGCCGACACCGACGATCATCTCGATGAATTCCGAGGCCGACAGCGAGAAGAACGGCACGTTCGCCTCGCCAGCCACCGCGCGGGCGAGCAGCGTCTTGCCGGTGCCCGGCGGCCCGGACAGCAGCACCCCGCGCGGGATCTGCGCGCCCAGTCGGCGGTAGCGGCCAGGGTCACGGAGGAAGTCCACGATCTCCATGACCTCGTTCTCGACCTCGTCGATGCCCGCAACATCGGCGAACGTGGTCCGCGGCCCCGTGTCGGGCTGGTAGAGCTTCGCGCGGGATCGGCCGATGCCGCCAATGCCGCCGAGCCCACCGGCCGCGGCGGCGCCACGCCGGAAGAACCACACGATCAGGCCGAGGAACAGCAGCGTCGGACCGAACCCGAGCAGCAGCTGCTGCCACAACGGTGGCGGCTGATCCGCCGGGTTGGCGTTGACCACCACGCCAGTCGCCCGCAGCTTCTGGAACAGCGCGTCGTCGGCGAACGAGGGTCGCTGGGTGGTGAACCGGCCGACCTGCTTCGCGTCCTTCGAGCCCGGGGGGTAGGGCACCTCCCGCTTGAACGCGCCCTCGATCAGATCCCCGGTCGAGGTGATGTCCTTGACATTGCTCGTATCGACCTGCTCGACGAAGAACGTGTAGGACACCGCCGTGCGCGGTGCCGGGCCGAGCAGCAACGCCGAGACGATCCAGTTGATCGCCAGCAACCCCAGCAGCAGCCACCAGAACCGGGACCGGGTGGGCCTTCGCTGCTGTGGCGGTTCCCCTGACTGTTCGGGCAGGCCCTCCACCCGCCACGGCGGACTCGGCTGCGGCGGTTCACGATTCAGCCGCGACCGGATGGAGTCCCCCAGCCGGGGACCGCCATCCGGGCTCGGCGCGGGAGCCTCAGGCATGCCCAGCTCTTTCCCCTCTTCCCCAGCCCGGTTAACAGCAGCGTACTTGCTCGGCAAATAGCGCACAGCGATGCGAGGATTCGACCAATGACTGGGCCTGAGGCCTCTGCCGCTCCCTTCGCCGGGCGGACGGCGTGGGCGCGCCGCCTGGAGACACCGCTGCGGGCCTTCCTGCGCACCGAATCCGGCAGCGCCGCCGTCTTGCTCGCCGCCACGCTGGCAGCACTGGCCTGGGCGAACATCGACGCGGCGTCGTATGAGTCGGTGTGGCGGATGCCGTTATCGGTCCATCTCGGGGGATGGGGTGTGTCGCTGACCCTCCGTGAGTGGGTGAACAGCGGGCTGATGACGTTTTTCTTCTTCATCATCGGGCTGGAAGCGCGCCGCGAGTTCGACATGGGTGAGCTACGCGAGCGGGGACGGATCGCGCTGCCGCTGGCCGCGGGGATCGGCGGGATGGTCGTGCCGGTGGCGATCTACCTGGCCGTGAACGCCGGGCACGGATCGGCGCACGGCTGGGGTGTCGCGATGTCCACGGACACGGCGTTCGCGCTCGGCCTGCTCGCGCTGGTCGGGCGGCGGCTCCCGGACACTGTGCGGGTCTTCCTGCTCACCGTCGTGGTCGTAGACGACGTGGTGGCGCTCGCGGTGATCGCGACGGTGTACAGCGGGCATATCGCGCTGTGGCCGCTCCTCATCGCGCTCGCGATCTTCGGGGGGTTGCTGCTCACCCGCCCCAGCCGTAACCGGATCGGCCTGATCTACGCGATAGTCGGCGCGGCCGCCTGGTCGGCCCTGTTCGCCTCCGGGGTCGATCCGGTCGTCGCCGGCCTGGTGATCGGGCTGCTGACCTCCGCCTATCCGCCCGCGCGGGATGATCTGGAGCGGGCGAGCAGCCTGTTCCGGCTCTTCCGCGAGCAGCCGACCCCCGAGCTCGCGCGCTCGGCGACCACCGGGCTGACTGCGGCCCTGTCCCCCAACGAGCGTTTGATACAGCTCTACCATCCGTGGACCAGCTACCTGGTCGTGCCGCTGTTCGCCCTGGCCAACGCCGGCATCGAGATCAGCGGCGGGTTCCTCGCCCGCGCCTACACCTCCCCGGTCACCCTCGGGATCCTGATCGGTTACGTCGCGGGGAAACCGGTCGGCATCCTGGGCACCTCGTGGCTGCTCACCCGGCTGAACCGGGCCCGGATGCGTCCCCCGGTCGGCTGGGCCGCCATCGCGGGGGGCGGCGCGATCGCCGGTATCGGCTTCACCGTGTCGCTGCTCATCGCGACCCTCGCCTTCGACGGCACCGCGCTGCAGGAGGCCAAACTCGGGGTGCTCTCGGCGGCGCTGTGCGCGTCCATCGCCGCGTGGGTGGTGTTCGGGATCACCACGCTGCTCCCGCCACGGCGGCGGGTCCGGGCCCTGCTGGGCACTGCGGAAGTCATCGTCGACCTGGCCGAGCCGGTCGATCCGGAGCGCGACCACATCCGCGGCCCGGCGGACGCCCTGGTGACCCTGGTCGAGTACGCGGATTTCGAGTGCCCCTACTGCGGCCAGGCGGAACCGGTCATCCGTGAGCTGCTCGCCGAGACCGGCAACCTGCGCTACGTGTGGCGCCACCTACCCCTCACCGACGTCCACCCCCGGGCCCAGCTGGCCGCCGAAGCCGCCGAGGCTGCCGCCAGCCAGGGCGCGTTCTGGCCGATGCACGACCTGCTGATGGATCACCAGGGGGATTTGCGGCCTCTCGATCTGATCCGCTACGCGGGCGAGCTCGGCCTCGACGTCGATCATTTCCGCGAGGACCTCCGGGAGCACACCTACGCGCCCCGGGTCGCCGAACACGTCGAATCCGCCGACCTCAGCGGGGTATCCGGCACACCCACGTTCTTCATCAACGGGCGGCGGCATTACGGCGCGTACGACATCACCAGCCTCACCGCCGCCGTCAAGACCGCCAAGGCCCGCGCGGTCTTCATCGATAACGAACCGTGAATTGTTCAGGCGAATCCCCGCACCACATGTGGCCGGTACCGTTCCCAAGCTGCGGCGAGCAGTCGTGAGAAAATTCTTCGATTCGCATTAAATTATTCGCAGATGGCGGATTTGATCATCGAGTTCGATCACTGATGGTATGGTCGCCCATCGTGGATCGAAACGGTTGCGTACCCCAATCGCGCGCAGCAGGCCCATGGTGTAATGGCCTTTCGCCGCAAGCCGCACCGAGCGATTAAGCACATCACAACAACACTCCGGTTCGTCGACAGCCACGCCCACCATGGCCAGATTGGCCAATGCGCACACCTGGTGTCGCAGATTTGCCGTGGAAGACATCACCTCCGAAAATGATTGGTCGAGATTCATTCGCCCGCCATTGAGAGCGTGAATCATCGTTTTGAGTCTGATCAGATGACCGTCCATGCCATAACCGTAGGTCGATCGAGAGAAGAACCCCTCTAGCTGACCATGGTCCGCACAGTTCAACGCGTGCTCGGCAGCCTCCGCGTCGGCGCGTGCAGCTGCTAGGTTTCCCAGTGTGGCGTGCTGGTCGGCTCGCCAGATGGACAGCCATCCCAGTGTGAACGGGTCAGCCCGGCTCGCTAGGTCGATCGCCTCGCCCAGCAGGCGCAAGCAGCGCCGAGGATCGCCACCCCGTCCTCCCCGGGGAGCGGACGAAAACAAATAGCTCAACGCGCCGAGCGCTCGAGCGTGCAACGCCGGATCCCCAGAAGCGGCGGCGACCTCACGACTGGTCGCCAGATATCGGTACGCCACCGAGGGGCGATTCATGTGACACGCCCACAATCCGGCCTGGGCATGGACTCCGACAGCCACCCTGTGCAGGGTAATGCGGTCCACGTCGCTCATCGGCGCATCAAGCAGGTCAAGCAGTTCATCGGAATACGCCGTTATGATGCCAAAGCTGAGCCGGGGATCACCACTGCGATACAATCCCGCCAATGTCTGAGAAATCTCTTGATGCGCTCCCACGAGTGTCTTGTCAATTCGGCCCCGGCGGCCCTCATCCTGTGATCCCCCAACAGCGTCAGCGAAATCAGGCCACAGGGCGAGGGCTAACGCCGTACCAGCGAAGCCGATGACTTGTCTGCGTTTCGTGGCATCCTCCTCGATCTGATCACCCCGCTCGTCCACTGGATCGGTGTAGTCGGCATTGGCGGGCTGCTCCAGCGCGTAGGCCTGCTCCTCTTGGGCAGGCTCGGGCTCGTTGGCTTCGGTGAGCAGGCGGTCGAGCTGGTCGATCGAGACCTGAAGGGCGCGGGCGATCTTGGGTCGTATACACGGCTGCGGTTTGGCATCTCCCGCTTCCCACCGGGCGACGGTGGTGCGTTCCACGCCCAGGCTTTCGGCGAACGACTCCTGTGTATACCCCACGGCCTTGCGGCGCTGGGCGAAGCCCCGCCGTTTCGATGTCACGCCTACGCCTTTCCTGACGAATTGTTTTCCCAGGTCA
>DASTBN010000535.1:0-2231 GCA_035712045.1 Pseudonocardiaceae bacterium | reverse complement strand
AGGACCAGACCGGGGTCGGTGAGGTGCTGGTCAAACAGCTGGTCGGGGCGCAGCTGAAGCTCACGCTGCGGCTGATGGGGCTGACGGTGCTAGTGCTCGGCGCCATTCCGCTGGTATTCCTGCTGTTGCCCTCGCTGGGCGTGACGACCATCCTGGGGTTGCGGCTGCCCTGGCTGCTGCTGGGTCTGGCGATCTACCCGTTCTTCGTCGCGGTAGCCTGGTCCTATAACCGCGGTGCCGAGCGGAACGAGCAGGACTTCGCCGAGATGGTCGAGAACTAAGCGGCGTGCCCAGCCAGGCCGCGCTGTACATCACTCTCGCCGCGATGGCCCTCATCGCTGCGGTGACCATGCTGGCCGGCCTTTATGGCGCGAAGGCCCGCTCCACGTCGGATTTCCTGGTGGCCGCCCGCAGCGTGGGGCCTCGCTGGAACGCCGCCGCGATCTCCGGGGAATACTTGTCTGCGGCCTCCTTCCTTGGTATCGCCGGGCTGATCCTCAAAGGCGGCGCGGACGCGCTGTGGTACCCGGTTGGGTTCACTGCGGGTTATCTCGCGCTGCTGCTGTTCGTGGCGGCTCCGCTGCGCCGTTCCGGGGCGTACACCCTGCCCGACTTCGCCGACGTCCGGCTGGGCTCCGCCCGGCTGCGCCAGATCTGCACCGCCTTCGTAATCATCATCGGCTGGCTCTACCTGGTGCCGCAGCTCCAGGGTGCCGGGCTCACCCTGCATATGGTGACCGGCAAACCGGGGTGGATCGGCGCGGCCGTGGTCACGGTGGTGGTGACCTTCAACATCTATACCGGGTGGATGCGCTCCATCACCATCGTGCAGGCCTTCCAGTACTGGATCAAACTGACCGCGCTGGCCATCCCGGTCTTCATCCTGCTGATCCAGCATGGCATCAGCCACGAGACTCCCCGCAGCTCCCTGAGCGCACCGGCACCATCGTTCACCGAGGCCACCGATATCACCCCGGAGCGCGACATCGCGCTCCGCTTCAGCGACGCCACGCCGATCACGGTGACCGCTCCGGGAACTCGGCAAGCGATTCCCCAGGTGCCCGCCTTGGATCTTGAGTATCGCGTCAGCAAGGGAACCACCCTGCACTTCGACGCGGGCACCCGCATCCCGGTGATCCGCGACGCGGCGCCCGACTACGGCAGCTGGCTGCGGCCGCTGGGATCCGGCGCGCACCCGCTGCTGACGACTTACTCGATCATTGTGGCGCTGCTGCTGGGCACGATGGGGCTGCCGCACGTGCTGGGCCGGTACTACACCGACCCGGATGGCACGGCGGCGCGGCGCACCACGCTGCTGGTGCTCGCCTTGCTGGGGGTGTTCTACCTGTTCCCGATGGCATCCGGCTGGCTTGCCCGGATCTACGTTCCGGAACTGCTGGCCAGCGGGAACACCGACGCCGCGCTGCTGGCGCTGCCCGGTGCGCAGCTGGACTACTGGCCGGGGCTCGTGCTCAGCGCGGTGATCGCTGCGGGCGCTTTCTCCGCGTTCGTTTCCGCCGCGACCGGCCTGGTGGTGAGCGTGGCCGGGGTGCTCTCCACCGATGTGCTGCCCGGCTGGCTGCGTGATTTCCGGGTGGCCACCCTGGCGGCCTGGTCGGTCCCGTTCGGGTTCATGCTCTCGGTGTCGAAGCTGGATCTGGCTCAGGGTGTCGGGCTGGCCTTCGCGGTGGCCGCCTCGACCTTCTGCCCGCTGCTGGTGCTGGGCATCTGGTGGCGCGGGCTGACCGACACCGGCGCCGCGGCCGGCATCCTGATCGGCGGTGGCCTGGCACTGGCCGCGGTGCTCCCGGCCGCGGCGGGCTTGCTCTCTCCCGGCTGGCAGGCGGTGCTGGCGCAGCCGGCCGTGTTCACCGTGCCGGTCGCCTTCCTGACGATGGTGATGGTGAGCCGGAGCACCAGCGACCGGGTCCCGTTCGATGTCTCCCGGATCCTGCTGCGCCTGCACGCGCCGGACCGGCTGGGGCTCTCCGAGGACCGGGACCTAGGGCAGCTGGGCACCCGGGTCGGGATGGCCGCAGCGCTGCCCGGGATGCGCGGTGGCAAACACCGTAGGTAATCACCAACTAGGGTTTCGCTCTATCCCGGTGGCTCTCCGTCGGCCTGTTCTGGTACGCACTAGGGTGTGCCGGTCTTCGCGATCCCAGCACAGAGTGATCATCATCTCGCTTTGGAGTGTGTGCAATGAGCACCGCCGAGCCTGTTGGCGCCCT
>DASTBN010000534.1:0-4703 GCA_035712045.1 Pseudonocardiaceae bacterium | reverse complement strand
TCGGTGAGGCGGTCGGCGTCCTCGATCAGCAGCACCTGCCAGCGCCCTGCGGAGGGCCGCCGGGAGGCGCCAGCGACCAGCGCGCGCATCTCCGCCACGGAGATGGACAGGCCCTCCGGGACTACCTGGCGGACATCGGGGTGGTTACCGGCCAGTGTGGACCGGCAGCCCTGGCACTCACCGCACCCCGGCCCCGCGTCGCCAGAGGTGCACTGCAGCGCGGCAGCGAAAGCCCGGGCCGCCACCGAACGCCCGCTGCCCGGGGGCCCGGTGAACAGCCACGCGTGGGTCATCGCCCCAGAAACTCCGGAACCGGACGCCGAGCGGGCCGCTTCCAGCAGGCTGCTGACAGCCGGGCCCTGACCGGCCAGCGCAGTCCACACGCTCATTCCGGGTCCTGTGGCAGCGAGAGCCTGCGCAGCGCCGCCCGTAGGTCACGCGCCATCGATCCGTCGAGCCGGTCATCCATCTGGCGGTGTGCGAGCGCCCCGACCAGAACGGCCAGCAGCCCGGCGCACAGCAACACCGGCCGGGTACCGTCGATCGTGGCCCGCCCGCCGAGAAACTCGACAGTGCGCTGCTGGACCAGCCCGACGGCGAGGGGAACCACCGCCATCGAGGCGAGCAGATCGAGCCGGACCAGCGACTGCACGAACGCGATGGTGCGCCCGCGGATCTCATCAGCCACCTCCGCCCCGATGATGGTCAGGCCGGTGAGGAACGCCACTCCCGCTCCCGCGCCGACCAGGATGACCGCAGCCAGCGCGACAAACAGATGCGGTGCGAGCGCCACCATGACCAGCGCCACCCCAGCGGCCACGATGGCGAGCCCGAACAACCCCCGGTGGCGCACCCGCCGGGCGGCTTGCGGCGCCAGCGCCATCCCCAGGCCCAGGCCGACGAACAGCGACGCGAACAGCAGCCCGTACGCGGCATCCCCGCCACCCAGGCTGGTGGCGTAGAGCTTCGCGCACGCGATCACCGCCCCGCCCGCAGCGAAGGCGCCGAGGATTCCGCTGACCAGGCCGCGGATCAACGCCGTGCCGCGGACGAACACCACCCCATCCCGCACCATCGCGAGCACCCCAGGCTGGGCCTCCCGGCGAGTGAGTGCCCGCCCGGAGATCTCTGGGATCCGGGTCCACACCACCACCGCGCAGCACGCGTAGGCGACCCCGTTGAGGCTCAGCGCCAGATAGGCTGGCCCTCCGGGCTCAGGGAGCAGCGGACCGAGCTTGGACAGGGCGCTGAATACCCCGGCGCCCAGGAGCACCGCCGCGCCGTAGGTCATGAACAGCGAAAGCTGGTTGGCGGTCTCCACCTGGTCAGGGCGGCGCAGCAGGTTCGGTATCGAGGCGTCCTTGGCCGGGATCCAGAACAGCGCGCACAGCTCGATGAGAAAAGTCGCCGCGAACAGCCACGCCAGCTCCCCGACCAGCGGGATGGACAGGAACAGCCCGGCGCGCAGCACATCGCAGACCACCATCTGGTGCCGCCGGTCCAGCTTGTCCGCGAGTGCCCCGGCCAGCGGGCCCAGCAGCAGCGCCGGCAGCAGCTTGGTGGCCACCACCCCGCCGAGGGCGAAGCTCTGCGCTCGGTAACCGCTGGTCAGGTGGGTAGCGAGGGCGGAAAGCGCCAGCAGGGACTGCCACTCGGCGACCGCGGTGACCGCAGTGACACTCCACAGCCGGCGAAACGCCGGGATGGCCAGCACTCCGCGCACCCGGTGCGGCGCGGACTGCGCCAAGTCCGGTTGGGCCAAGTCCGGTTGGGCCAAGTCCGGTTGGGCCGGGTCAGGTGCGGCTCGGCGGTTCACGCTGCTCCCGGTGCTGGTCGGTACTGACGCCGGAGAAGTCATGTCCGGATGGAGTCAAGCAGACACGCTAGCCGTTGCGCGAGTTGAGGGCGTGCCGCTGGGGCCAACGTAAACCAGCGGCTGCGATCAACACCCCGCTTCTGCTCGATCGTGTACCCCCCGCGCTCGGTGTCGTAGTAGGTGACCACGAACTCCGCGACGTGCCGGCAGCCCTGCCGGTCATACCGGGCTGCCCCGAACTTCCCGCCGCCCAGCTTGGGGCCTCGCAGCATGGCGCGGAACTGGCGGGCGTCATCCGGCCGGGCACCGCCATGCACCAAGGCCCGGACCACCTCGGCGCCGCTGAGCCCCCGCCGCTCGGGCAGCGATTCGGCGGGTACCGACACCGCCGTCCCGCTGCCCACCGGCCGGTCGGGGATCACCTGGGCTACCGCGGCGGGCAGCGCGGTCGCCCGCACCGGCCACACCCCCAACCCCGATTCCCCCAGCACGGCGAGCACGGCCCGCTCCCCCCGCGCGCATCCCACCACCGTGCGCTGCCCCCCGGGTCCATCTAGCCGCCCGTTGAGCTCAGCCGCCGGGCGCGCGATGAGCCGCAGCACGTCCTCCAGGTCCGGATCGAGCTGCCGATCATCGGCCAGCCCGCGGGCGCGCAACACATCCCAAGCCCGCCGACGGGCCACTACCCGCTCGCCCACCGTCCGCTCGCCTCCCCACGGCGGCCGCAGATTCCAATGAACCAGCCCCAGCCGCAGGTGCTCCCACGCCATCAGGTACTCCTCCGGGCTGAGCTCCACCCCAGCCACAGTCAGCTAGACCTCCCCGATCACGGGCGGGGCGACTCGCGGGAGCTCGCCGACGATGCCGTTGGTGTCCTGCTCAAGCAGGTAGCTTGGCCGCCGGTGCTCGGAGTCCTCGCCGTCAGCTGAGTTGCCGGTCGCGCCGAGCGGTGTGCTGGTGAATCCTGTGACGCTCCGCGTGGGGCTGGCGTGTCCGGCACTGGCCTGCCAGGCGTTCCCGGCCTGGGAATGACCCTCCCCGGACGCCGGGGTGGGACGGGGTCCAAAACCGCTGCCCTGGCTCATCGGGCCGTTCAAGGCGGGCGCGACGAGCAGCGGGGACGGCCCTATGGGTGCCGTGGCGGGGGGCCTGAACTGACCCGATTCGCCCAGCTGGCCTTCCGCGCCCGGGTGATAGCCCTCGGCTAGCTGGGGCATGGAGGCTGGGGGCGGCTCAGCTGCGGGCGGCTCGGCCGGAGGTGGTTGTTGAGCGCCGGGTGCGAGTCGTGGTGATGGGCCCGGGGGAACCACGGCGTCGGCGTGTGGTGGGGCCTCAGCTGGTGGGGGTCCTGGCGTTGTCGGCTGTATGACGTCCGGATGCGTCATTTCCGGGTGCGCTTCTTCCCGGTGTTCTTCCCGGTGTTCGTCACGGTGTTCGTCACGGAAGCCGCCCCCGCCGCCCGGTGAGTGGCCGGACCCCGGACCGGCCGGGTGTCGGTCGCTCACTACCGGAGGTGCCGGCTCGAACCGCCGGGGAGGCGCGAGAGTGTCATTCGCGCTGTCCTGGTAGGAGTTCATCAGGTCCTGAGCCCGTCGCTCGGACTCTTGTGCTTGCACGTGAGCGCGTTCGTGGTCGGTCTGGATACCCGGGAGCCACTCCACGGCCTGGTCGCCGATCCAGGTGAACGGATTCTGGAGGAAGGACACCTCCGGCACCGTCACCGGCTTGGGCATGTTGTTCCGGGTATGCCCGAAGCTGTCGGCCTGCTGCGAGATCAGCCTGGCTATATCGTTCGCGGTGGCCGCGTTGTGCTCAAGCCATGGGACCAGCGCCAGGGTGGCGTGCGTCGCGGTATCAGCCGCCGCGCCCCGCTGCGCGGCGCCGATTCCCTGGATCGCCCGCTCAACGTCGGCGATCAGCTGCTGGAGTCTCGCCGCGATGCTCTCCCAGGCCTGGCCCGCTGTGATCAGGTCGGTACTGCCAGCACCGCTGGTGATGTTCTGGTAGATCGTCTCGTGGGAGACAGTGCTGTAGTCGATGTCGGTGCGCATCGATGACCTTTCTCAGCCCTTCAGCGGCGGCAGATTACCCATCACGGTTTCCGCCAGCGTCTTCGCCTGCCCGCACGGCTCCTCCAGCCCCTGCCGCAACGACGTGAACCGCAGCGTGAACGACTGCCGCTGCGCGGTGGCGACGGCGAACGTGCAGCTGGTGCCGTCCGCCGTGTCTTTGGTCCGGAGTGCCGGCTGACCCTCGACCTGGGTGATCTCGAAGATCGCGAAGCTCTGCCGCTGGGCATAGACGTTGTGCAGGACATCGTGGCCTACGTCGACGACAACGGAGATTTGCCGGGTGTGCGCCTTGTTGTCCCACTCGCACGCGGGTGCGCCGACAACCGTGCGGGATCGGGCTGGCAGATCGATCTGGCTGGCCGCCAGCTGCGCTGGAGTGAGCAGGTCGCACGGCCGGGTGGCCGCGAGGTTCTTGACGTCACGAATCGGCGGGATCGGGTCGGCGGATGCGGTAGCCGACGACGTTGGCGTGGCGCCCGTGACCGGTGAAGGCGTGCCCGCCGCCGAGCAACCGGTCAGCAGGACGGCGAGGGCAAACGCAGCGCCGGTCCGGCGCATCACAGCTGCCTCAGCCGCGCGGCGCTGGCGTCATCGGTATTCCGGTGGGCAGCCAGTGAGCGCTCCAATGCGTCGGCGGCCTTCTCCAGTTCCATCGCGCCGGACTCCAGCGCCCCGCCCAGTGAGTTGGGCCCCCCGCCAGCCCACTGACCGATCACCTTGGCCGCGTTGACGCTGACCGCGTCCGTTCCTGGCGGGCTGATGCTGACTAGCCGACGGGTCTCGTCGAGGAGGTCTCGCAGTTCGCCGGCGGCTTG